>NZ_JABXEM010000070.1:0-41257 GCF_013372595.1 Myxococcus sp. AM011 | reverse complement strand
GAGTGACGCCGCGGTGAGGGACGCAGACACCCTTGGGCTCGCCCGTGGAGCCGGAGGTGAACATGACGTAGGCAAGGTCATTGCCCGTCACATCCAGAGGCAGCGTGGAAGAAGGCTGGCCTGCGATACGAGAAGCCTCCTCATCGATGACGAGGAGAACGGCGCCAAAGGCCGGCAAGTCGTCGACGACGTCGGAGTGGGAGAGGACGACTCCCGCGGCGGACTCGCGAAGGACGAAGGCGAGACGCTCGGAGGGCCAGGCCTTGTCGAGAGGGACGTAGGCCGCCCCCACCTTGAGGATGGCGAGGAGGGAAACAATGAGGTCCGCGGAGCGGTCAAGGCGGACAGCGACGCGAGAGCCCGGGAGCACACCCAACGAGCGCAGGTAATGAGCGAGCTGGTTGGAGCGCGAGTCGAGCTGGGCGTAGGAGAGCGACTCCTCGCCGGAGACGACCGCGGCAGCGTCAGGCGCGAGCGCGGCCTGCACGGCGAAGAGGTCCTGAATGCTCGCGTTGCGCGGGTAGTTCGCCGTGGCGCCATTCCAGCGCGTGAGCACCAGTTGCTTCTCGTCCGGCGTGAGCAGCGACATCCGTCCGAGCCGTGCATCAGGCGCGGTGACGGCCTCCGTGAGCAGCACGGAGAAGTGCCGCGACAGGCGCTCCAGGGTCGCCGCGTCGAAGAGGTCGGTGTTGTAGTTGAAGACGCCCGAGAAGCCGCTGCCGCCCTCTTCGAGCAAGAGACTGATGTCGTACTTCGACGTCTCCAGCTCCGGAGGAAGGTGCGTGAGGGTGATGCCAGGAAGCGCGAGCGTCGAGTTCGGCGTGTTCTGAAGGGTGAGGGTGACCTGGAACAGCGGACTGCGGCTCAGGTCACGCTGCGGCTGAAGCTCCTCGACGAGCTTCTCGAACGGGACGTCCTGGTGCTCATAGGCGGCCAGGGTGGACAGGCGCACCTGTGCCAGCAGCTCACGGAAGGACTGTCGGACGTCGATGCGCGTGCGCAGAACCAGCGTGTTGACGAAGAAGCCGACCAGGCCCTCGGTCTCCGCGCGGTTGCGATTGGCGATGGGCGAACCCACCAGGACGTCGTCCTGGCCCGAGTAGCGTGACAGCACGAGCTGCCACACGGCGAGCAAAATCATGAACGGCGTAGCGCCTTCGCGCTGCGCGAGCTCCCTCACCGCGTTGCTCACGCTGGCGGACAGGGAGATGGGAAGCACCGCGCCATGCTCGGTCTGCGCGGCGGGACGGGGCCTGTCGGTGGGCAGCTCCAGCGCGGCGGGCGCTCCGGAGAGCTGCTGCTTCCACCAGTCCAGCTCCTGACGAAGCGTGTCGCCGCTGAGCCGCTGCCGCTGCCAGACGGAGAAGTCCGCGTACTGGATGGGCAGGGGCGCGAGCCGCGCGGACTCGCCGCCGGAGAACTGGCGATAGAACGCACCCAGCTCCCGGACCATGACCTCCGTGGACCAGCCATCCGAGATGATGTGGTGGACGGTGACCAGCAGCAGATGGTGGTGCGCGTCGAGCCGAAGCAGCGTGGCCCGGACGAGCGGCCCACGGGCCAGGTCGAACGGACGCAGGGCCTCTTCCCGCATCAGCCTGCGCGCTTCCTCATCCCGGTGCGATGGCTCCAGCAGCCCGAGCTCCTGCACGGGCAGGTCCACCCGCGCCTCGGGCTCGATGACCTGAACGGGCTGCGCATCACGGACGACGAAGTGCGTGCGCAGCACCTCATGACGCTGGACGAGCGCCCGCAGGGACTGCCGCAGGGCCTCGACATCCAGCTCTCCTTCGAGCCGCAGGGCCGCGGGCAGATTGTACGAAGCGGTGCCCGGCTGGAGCTGGTCCAGGAACCACAGACGCTGCTGTGCGAACGACAGGGGCAGGTCCCCATCGCGCGGAACCGGGCGCAGCTTCGCCGGGCCCGAGTCCGCAACAGCCCCACCCGAAGCGACCTGGAGCCGCTGAGCGAGCAGCTCGACGGTGGGCGCCTCGAACAAATCGCGCAGCGGCAGCTCCACGCCGGTGGAGGCACGAAGCCGCGCCACCAGTCGCGTGCCCAACAGCGAGTGACCACCCAACTCGAAGAAGCTGTCGGTGACACCGACGCGCTCGATGCGAAGCACCGAGGCGAAGAGGGAGGCGAGCAGCTCCTCTGAGGGCGTGCGAGGCGCGACGAACTCGCGCGAGGCGGGGACGAAGTCCGGGGCCGGGAGCGCCTTGCGTTCCACCTTGCCACTGGGGCTCAGGGGGAGCGCGTCGAGGAAGACGAAGGCGGAGGGCACCATGTACTCGGGCAGGCGCTGGGAGAGCGCGGCCCGGAGTGCGGCGGCGTCGACATCACCGGAGGAGACGACGTAGGCGACGAGACGCGCCTCGTCGCGGACGACGACGACGGTATCGGAGATGGAGGGAAGCGAGCGAAGCGCGGCCTCGACTTCACCCAGCTCGATGCGGAAGCCGCGCAGCTTGACCTGGAAGTCGGAGCGGCCGAGGTACTCGAGAGTGCCGTCGGGCAGCCAGCGAGCGACGTCGCCGGTGCGGTAGAGGCGAGCGCCGGGAGTGGCGCTGAAGGCGTCGGGGATGAAGCGCTCAGCGGTGAGGTGGGGCTTGCGCCAGTAGCCGAGGCCGACCTGGACGCCGCCGATGAAGAGCTCGCCCGGGACGCCGACGGGAGAAGGCTGGGAGTCGGGGTCGAGGACGTAGAGGCGCGTGTTGGCGACCGGCCTGCCGATGGGGATGGAGGAGCGAGAGGAGCCGCGAGCGCAGTGGAAGAAGGAGACGTCGACGGCGGCCTCGGTGGGGCCGTAGAGGTTGTGGACCTCGGCGGAGGCAGGCAGGCGCGCATGGGCGCGAGCCACGAGGTCCGAAGTGAGGGCCTCACCACTGCACACGACGCGGCGCAGACCGGAGAGCTTCTCGACGCCCGGCTCCTCGAGGAAGGCGCGGAGCATGGAGGGGACGAAGTGGAGCGTGGAGACGCGCTGCTCGGCGATGAGGCGCACGAGGTAGGCGGGGTCCTGGTGACCACCGGGCTTCGCGAGGACGAGGCGAGCGCCCGTCATGAGGGGCCAGAAGAACTCCCAGACGGAGACGTCGAAGGAGAACGGAGTCTTCTGGAGGACCGTGTCCATCGCCGTGAGGGCGTACTGCTGCTGCATCCACAGCAGGCGGTTGACGACGCCTGAGTGGGCATTCATGGCGCCCTTGGGGCGGCCCGTGGAGCCGGACGTGAAGATGACGTAGGCGAGCGAGTCCGGGCCGGCGAGCGACTCGAGCGAAGAGGAGGGCTGGCGAGAGACAGCGTCCCACTCGGAGTCGAGGCAGAGCACGTGAGCGGCGTGCGGGGGGAGAACGGACTTCAGGTGCTCGTGCGTGAGGAGGACAGGCGCGTCGGCGTCCTCCAGCATCCCTGCGAGGCGCTCACGCGGATACGCGGGGTCCAAGGGCACGTACGCGGCGCCAGACTTGAGGACGCCGAGCAGCGCGACGACGAGGTCGAGCGAGCGCTCCAGGCAGACACCGACGAGGACGCCGGGGCGAGCACCGAGCGAGCGCAGGTGGTGCGCGAGCTGGTTGGAGCGCGAGTCGAGCTGGGCGTAGGTGAGGACGCTGTCCTCGAAGCGAATGGCCTCCGAGTAAGGCGTGCGCATCGCTTGCGACTCGATGAGCGAGTGAAGCGTGGCCTCACTCGGGTACTTCACCTGCGCGCCCTGGAAGTCGGCGAGGAGCTGATGGTGCTCCTCGTTCGTGAGGAGGGGCAGCTCGGACAGGCGGGTGTCCGGGTTGGCGGCCACCGCTCCGAGCAGCGTGTAGAAGTGACCGCGCAGCCGCTGGATGGTCGCGACGTCGAAGAGGTCGGTGTTGTACTCCAGCCAGCCGAAGATCTCGTCCGGCCGGTCCTCGCGCAGCTCCAGCAGCAGGTCGAACTTCGCCGAGCCCGGGTCCACCAACAGATAGGTGGACTGCAACCCCGGCATCGACAGGTCCTGGCGCGGGGTGTTCTGGAAGCTGAACATCACCTGGAACAGCGGGTGACGGCTCAAGTCCCGCGGAGGCTGCAGCTCCTCCACCAGCTTCTCGAAGGGCAGCTCCTGGTGCGCATACGCCGCCATGCACACGTCCTTCGCGCGACGCAGCAGCTCGCGGAAGGTGGGGTCGCCGCCCAGGTCATTGCGCAGGACCAGGGTGTTGACGAAGAAGCCGATCAGCGACTCCAGCTCTGGCACGTTGCGACCGGCGATCGGCGAGCCGACCGTGATGTCCGTCTGCCGCGAGTGCCGGTGCATCAACGTCTGGAACGTGGCCAGCAACGTCATGAAGAGGGTGGCCCCTTCCTGCTGGCTGACCTCCTTCAGCACGCGCGTCAGCGCGACGGGAAGCGTGACGAACTGACGCGAGCCTCGGTACGTCTGGCGGGCGGGACGCGGCCGGTCCGTGGGCAGCTCCAGCGGCTCCGGCAGCGTTTTCAGATGTTGCTTCCAGAAGTCCAGCTCGATGCGCAGCCGCTCACCCTGCATCCGCTCGCGCTGCCACTCCGCGAAGTCGGAGTACTGGATGGCGAGCTCCGGAATCGCGGGCGTCTGGCCCGTGACCTCCGCCGCGTAGAAGGTCATCAGCTCGCGAACGAAGACACCCAGCGACCAGCGGTCCGTCACCAGGTGATGCATGGTGACCAGGGCCACGTGGTTGTCGGGACCCAGGCGCAGCACCTTGCCGCGCAGCAGCGGTCCACGCGCCAGATCAAACAGGCGCTGGGACTCCTCGCTGGTGCGGCGCTCCACCTCCCCGTCCTGCTCCGCCTTGCCCAGGTGGGAGATGTCCTCCACGGGGATGGTCAGCGTCAGCTCCGGCAGGACGATCTGCACGGGGAGCCCGTCGTCCCTCGCGGCGAACACCGTGCGCAGCGACTCGTGGCGCCGCACCACCTGGTTCACACACCGCGCCAGCAGCGGGATGTCCAGCACGCCGGTGAACTGCACGGTGATGTGGACGTTGTACGCGAAGGCCTGTCCGCCCTCGAGCTGGTCCACCACCCACAGGCGCTGCTGCGGGAATGAAGCAGGCGCGGGCTCGGTTCCGGCGCGACGCGGAATGGTCCGCTCGAGCGCCTGCGTCGTGGCGGCCTGGAGCTGCCCCTTCTTCTCCTTGAGGAGCAATTCGTACAGCGCACGCTGCTTGGGAGTGAGCTTGTCGAGATTCTTGGAGCTACCGCTCATTGCTGGACTCCGACTGCGGAGCCTCCGCTCGCTGGGATGACCCAGGGCGGAGGGGAAGGTTGCTGGGGCCGAAACGGGGTCGTCGGCCCGACTGAAATTCGGTGGGGGCTAGCTCGAACGTCTGGCCAGCTCGGCTTCAATCTCTTCGTCGCTGAGGTTGGACAGCTCCTCGAGCGCGGCGTCACTGGCGGCCTCTTCGAGCGCGGTCTGGTGGTCCGCCACCAGCTTCGCGAGGGAGGCCACGGTCGCGGCCTCGAAGAGCTTCGCCAGGGGAATGTCGAAATCGAACTGGGTGCGCAGGCGTCCGGCCACGCGCGTGGCGAGCAGCGAGTGGCCGCCCAGGTCGAAGAAGTTGTCGTTCAGTCCCACGGAGTCCACGCCCAGGACTTCCTGCCAGATGGCCGCGAGCTGCTTCTCCAGCTCGCTCGCGGGCGCCACGAAGGGCGTCTTCGCGCGACGGGGCTTGCCAGCCGCGCGCGCACCCGAGGTGGGCTGGGACGTGTCGCGCTGAATCCACAACTTCCAGCGCTGGGCCAGGTCACCCGTGGCGACGACGACGTGGCCATCCACGCCGAGCGTCACCAGACGACGGACGGCCTCGGCGCCCTCCTGGGGCGTCATGGCGTACTGGTCCATGCTGGTGCGCACGTGGTTGTGCTTCGTCTCCTCCGGCCAGGGGTCCCACGACGCGCTCACCCAGCGCGTCCCGGTGCTTCCCGAGTGGGCCTGCGCGAAGGCGTCCATGAAGAGGTTGGAGGACGCGTAGGTCAGGTAGCCGAGGCCACCGAGGACTGCGGCGTTGGACGAGAAGAGCAGGGCGAAATCCGCCGAGCGGGTGCTCAGCACCTCCTGCAACGCGTAGGTGCCGTAGACCTTCGGACCGAACTGCGTCTCCGACTCGCCCCGGCCAATCTCCGTCAGCGGGTTGTAGAGCGATGGGCCATGCGTGACGCCCGCGCAGTGGAGCACGCCATTGAGCGCGCCGAACCGGGCCTCCACCTGCGCCACCGCGGCCTCCAGTTGCGCCGCGTCCGCGACGTCCGCGCGCACCACCATCACCTGCGCGCCAAGCCGCTCCAGCTTCCGCACCTGGAGGATGCGCTGGGCCACCGCGTCGTCCTCGGGATGCGTGGCCAGATACGAATCCCACTCGGACGTCGCCGGCAGGGCGGTGCGTCCCAAGAGCGCCAGGCGGGCCTTGAGCGTCTGGGCCAGGTGCTCGGCGAGCATCAGGCCCACGGCGCCAAGGCCACCGGTGATGAGGTAGACGCCCTGCTCACGCAGAGGAGCCGCCGCCTCGCCCGAGTGCTCCAGCCGCAGCGGCGCAAGGGTCTGCGTGAAGCGGTGGTTTCCGCGCCACGCCACGACGGCGTCGCGCGTGCGCTGACTCAGCTCGGCGACCAGCCGCTCCGCGAGCTTCTCCACGCCGGCGCCAAGAGGCTCCGGTGCAATCAGGTCGATGCAGCGCGTGCTGACGTGCTCCTGCTCCTGCGGAATCACCTTGCACGGCCCCAGCAGCGTGGCCTTCTCCGGGAGGGCATTGCCCTCGCCCGCCACGTCATGCAGCCGGTCCGTCACCACCTCCAGGCGCACGGGACGGGAGGTGTCTCCCTGCGCGAGCGCCTGTCCCAGGTGCAGGAGGCTGTAGTAGCCCGTGTCCTGCACCTTGCGGAACAGTTCGGGCCCCGGAAGGCCCTCGCCCGACGAGGCGAGGCTCCACAGGTGGACGACCACGGACGGGCTCAGCTCCTGGTCCGCCAGGTCCTTCCACAACGTGGCGTAGTCCCCGCGCAGGCGAGGATCCACCGCATACCGGCGCGCGGCGTCCCGCATGAAGGAGCTTCCCTGGCGCACTCGCACCACGTCCTGGCCAGCCTCCTCCAGGCGGCGGCACAGCGCCTCGCCGACGCCCACGCCGTCCACGAAGACGACCCAGCAGCGACGCTCGGCCAGGGCCTTGCGGTCCAGGGCCACGGGCGCAGTGCGGTGCCACGTGGGCGCGTGGAACCACTCCGCCATGTCCACGAGCTTGCCCTGCGGCGCCTGGGCCTGCGTGGCCTCGACGCGCGAGCCCGGCGCCACCCAGTAGCGCTGACGCTCGAAGGGGTACGCGGGCAGCGGCACGCGGCGAAGGACGCGGCCCTCGCTCACGGCTTCCCAGTCCACCTCCACACCGTCCAGCCAGAGCTGCCCCAGCGCGCCGAGCACCGCCACCGACGCGGGCTGGTTCGTCCCCGATGTGGGCAGGCAGCCGTGCACGGAGCGAGTCCCCGTGCTCCCGGCCAGCGCGCGGGCCTTCTCGACGAGCGGCCCCGCGGCCCCCATCGCGAGCACGACGCGAGAGGGCTCCTTCACCAGCTCGCGTAGCGCATCGTCCATGCGCGGCGCGCGGCTCGTCGCGTCCTTCCACGTCTCGGGGCGGGTGGCCTCGGCGGACGTGAGCAGGGCTCCCGTGGCCAGGGAGTAGAGCGGCACCTCCGGCGCCTTCAGCGTCGCGGCGTTCGGTGACAGCTCACGCCCCTCGGCTCGGGCAACCGTCAGGGAGAGGGCCTCCTCCAGCGGGAGCGTGCCCGCGAGGCTGGCGGCGATCCACGCGCCCATGCCTTCACCCAGCATCGACTCCGGCTGCACACCCCACGACATCCACAGGCGCGCCAGGGCGTACGCCTCCACGAAGCGCGCGGCGGCGGTCACCGCGCCGGAGACGGCCGGTCGGCTCCCGTCCTCGGGATACAGCACGGCGCGCAGGTCCACGCCGAGCCGCGACTGGAGCAGCTCCGCGCACGCGTCCACCTCCGCGCGGAACGCGGGCTCCGAGCGATACAGCGACTCCAACGGAGCTTCCGCTCCGGCGTCGGAGAAGAGGAAGGACACGGGGCGGTTGCCCGTCTCGTGCGTGCCGGAGAGCACGCGCTGCGGCTCCGCCATGCGCAACACCCGCATCGCATCCTGTCCATCGCGCGCCACCAGGACGCGGCGGTGCGCATGGGCCTTGCGGCCCACCTGGAGCGTGTACGCCACATCCGCCAGCGTCTGCTCCGGATGCGTCTCCAGGTGCTGCGCGAGCCGCGCGGTGGCCGAGTCGAGCGCGGTATGGCTGCGCGCGGACAACACCAGCAGCTCCCACGGACGGCCCGTCGAAGCCGCGGGCGCGGGAGGTGCTTCCTCCAGGACGATGTGGGCGTTGGTGCCGCCGATGCCGAACGAGCTGACGCCCGCGCGCCGGGGCGTCCTGCCGCGCGGCCAGGGCTGGAGCGCGGTGTTCACATAGAAGGGCCCGCTGTCGAAGTCGATCTGCGGGTTGGGGGACTCGAAGTGGAGGCTGGGCGGGACCTGCTGGTGCTTCATCGCGAGGATGGCCTTGAGCAAGCTCGCGCTGCCGGCCGCCGCGTCCAGGTGGCCCACGTTCGTCTTCACCGAGCCGATGGGCACCGTGCGACGGCCCTTCGCCTTCGCGCCGAACACCTTCGTCAAGGCGCGCAGCTCGATGGGGTCTCCCAGCGCGGTGCCCGTGCCATGCGTCTCCACGTAGGAAATCGTGTCGGCGGGGACTTCCGCCGCGGCGAGGGCGTCCTTGATGACGGTGGCCTGTCCCTGCACGCTGGGCGCGGTGAAGCTGGCCTTCACGGCGCCGTCGTTGTTGATGGCGGAGCCCTTGATGACGGCGTGGATGGTGTCGCCGTCCGCCAGCGCGTCCTCCAGCCGCTTGAGGACGACGAGGCCGATTCCGCTGCCGAAGATGGTGCCCGCCGCCTTCGCGTCGAAGGCGCGGCAGTGGCCGTCCGGCGAGGCGATGCCGCCGTACTGATACAGGTAGCCGACCTTCTGCGGCACGTTGATGGCGACGGCGCCGGCAATCGCCATCCGGCACTCGTCCGCGAGCAGGGCCTGTCCCGCCAGGTGCAACGCGACGAGCGCCGTGGAGCACGCGGTGTGCACGGAGTACGCGGGGCCGCGCAGGTTGAGGCGGTGCGCCACGCGCGTGGTGAGGAAGGCCAGGTCATTGCCCAGGCCAATCTCGAACGGGTCCAACCCGCCAAGCGCGGAGGGATTGGAGAAGAGGTTGAAGACGTACGTGTCCGTGCGCGCTCCGGCGTACACGCCGATGCGGCCCTTGAAGCGCTCGGCGTCGTAGCCCGCGTTCTCCAGCGCCTCCACGGCGCACTCCAGGAAGACGCGCTGCTGCGGGTCCATCACCTCCGCTTCCTTGGGGGTGACGCCGAAGTAGCCCGCGTCGAACAGGTCCGCGTCCTCCAGGACGGCGGCGGCCTTCACGTAGTTCGGGTCCGAGCGGATGGCGGCCGTGTCGAGCGCGCTCGCCTCCAGCTCCGCGTCCGTCAGGAAGCTGATGGACTCCACGCCGTCCCGCAGGTTGCGCCAGAACGCCTCCAAGTCACGTGCACCCGGGAAGCGCCCCGCCATGCCGACGACGGCGATCTCCAACCCCGTGGTGTCCGCGCTGGATGAATCCGTGGCCATGTCTCTCTCCAAAGTCCCGCTCAAGTTTCGACCTTCCTCGCCCGTTGCTGCTTCAGCGCCGACTTGCGACGCTGTTGCCGCCCCTCGTCTTCCGCGTCCGCCTCGTCCTCGGCCTTCGAGTCCGTGGCCAGCCCCACTCGTCGGACCAGGTCCTCGAGGAGCTGACGCGCCTTCATTGTTCCGTGCTCCGCGCGGAGCTGTTCTCCCAGCCGCGCCGCGGACGCCTGGATATCCGCGCGAGCGTGCACCGCGCTCAACGCGTCCCCGAGTCGCTCCGCGCTCAGCTCACCAATCGGCAGCGCCGCGCCCCCGCAGCCCTGCTGCTGGACGACCTCGCCCCAGGTGAACTGGTCATACGTGTGCGGCACCACGACCTGCGGGACGCCCGCCCGGAACGCCGCGCCCGTGGTGCCCGCTCCGCCGTGGTGCACCACGCACGACACGCGCGAGAAGAGCCAGGAGTGCGGCACCTGTCCCAGGGCCCGCACCGTCGGAGGGAGGACGCGCTGGCCCAGGCCGCTCCATCCGTGCTGGATGAGTGCCCGTCGCCCCGCGCGCACCGTGGCGGCTACCAGCGTGTCCGTCAGCGCCGCCGGGTCCGCGTGGGTCATGCTGCCGAAGGTGATGCAGACGGGCGGCTCGCCCTCGGCGAGGAACGAGGCCAGCTCCGCGTCCGGAGTGAAGGCCGGCTCGTCGACAAGGCAGTACCCGACCGTGTGGTGGTGCGGGGGCAGGTCCGAGGCGGGAGGCCGCACGTGCCGGCTCAGCGCGGTGAGCACCAGTTGATTCGACAGGCCATCCACCAGCGGGTTGTCGAGCGGTGGAAGGCCATGGGCCTCGCGCAGGGGATTGACCAGTCCGCGCACGGCGAACTGGAAGGCGGGGCTGCCGCCTCCGCTGCCACTGTGTTCCACCAGCACCGTGACGAAAGGCAGGTGCGTCAGGTCATGCACCATGCGCGCGACGGGCTGGACGCGTCCGCTGACGAGCACGTCCGCGCCCTGACATGCGGCGCGCAGGTCCTGGAACATGAGGGGCAGCGCCTCCAGGAGCGGCTGGAAGAGCTGGAGCATGCCCCCGGCGGAGTGCACGACGTCGGGGCTCCCCATCATCGCCTGGGTGATGCCGCTCTGGGCTTCCCGCAGGTCGGGGCCCACCGGAATGAAGTCGACGTCATGCTGTCGAGCGAGTGCGCGGTACGACGGCGCGGCGGCGAGCACGGGCTGGTGCCCGTGACGCTTCAGCTCGACCGCCAGCGCCACGAAGGGCTGGATGTCGCCGAGGGTTCCGAAGTTGGTGAGGATGGCTCGCATGGGCGGGGGCGTGGAGGTCGAGAAGGAGCCGCGACGACTCAGTCGCCTTCCTCCGGTTCTTCATCGTCCGCGCGGCGACGGGAGCGCTGTCGCTGGAGATTCTGCTTGCGGCGCTGCACGGCGGACTCGCGCTCGTCAGCCTCGCTGTTCGCGGAGCCGGGTCCCGCCTCGGGAGGCTGGAGCAGCACCGCCAGGGCCTTCACGGTGACACCCTCGTAGAGGCTGGACGCGGGAACGCTGACGTTGAGCCGCCGCTTGAGGCGGTCACTGAGTTGCACGGCGATGAGGGAGTCGCCGCCCAGCTCGAAGAAGTTGTCCTGGATGCCGATGGGCGCGACGCCCAGCGTCTGCTGCCACAGGTCGGCGAGCGTCCGCTCCATGTCCGTCGTCGGCGCCACATAGGCGCTGCGCAGGTTCGCCGGCCGCGGATGCTGAGGCCGCGCCGCGGGCTCCTCCCGCGTGTCCTCGGTGCCGAGCGCTTGCGGCGCCGGGGACAGCCGCGCGGCCACGTCGTGGGTGGACACCACCAGCCAGGGGCCCGTGGCATGCGCGAGCGCGCGGCTCAGGGCCTCGGCGCCTTGCTCGGGCGAGAGCGCCAGTCGGTCCAGGGCCTCACCGCGTGCACCGGGGTGCGCGCCGTAGTCCTCCACCTTCACCACGTCCCAGCCCAGGCTCAGCCACCGCCGTCCTTCATGTGACGCGGCCTGGGCGAAGGCGTCCTGCCAGGCGCTCGCAGCGGTGTGCGCGACGGTGGCCATGCCTCCGAGCACCGCGGAGATGGACGACGCCACCACGCGGAAGTCCAGCGCCCGGTCTCCGAGCACCGCATCCAGCAGCGCCAGTCCACGCGCACGCGGGTCGAAGTGCCAGGCGGTCTCCTCGGGCCCCGTCTCCGAGACGAGCCGCGCCACCTGGTCCTTGGGGAGCCACGCCGCGTGCACCACGCCATGGAGCGCGCCGAAGCGGGCCACGGTCGTATCGATGGCCTCGCGCAACGACTCCTGTCGCGTCAGGTCGGTGGGCAGCACCACCACCTCCGCGCCCAGGGCCTCCAACTGCCGCGCGCGGCGGATGCGCTGCGCCCACGTCTCGCTCTCTTCGTGACGGGCGACGTGCGCATCCCAGGTGTCGCGCGACGGAAAGCCGAGCGGCTCCAGGCAGACGAGCTTCGCTCCGGGAGACAGGCTGGCCAGCGCGCGCCCGTTCATCGCACCCAGGCCGCCGAGGCCATGGACGAGCAGGTACACGCCGTTGGGGCGCGCGCTCGGATGCGGCGCGGGCACGTCGGGAAGGGGCAGCGGCTCCAGGCCCTGCACCCAGCGGTGCGGACCGCGCAGCGCCACCACCGTCTCACGGGGCAGCGAGCGCAGCTCGGCGCGAAGTGCCTGGAGGCTGGTGGCGGAGAGTCGTGCCTCCGGGCTCGTCACCATGTCCACATGGTGGAACCGCAGGAACGGATGCTCCTGCTGAATCACCCGGCAGGGGCCGAGCAGCGTGGCCTTGTCGGCGCGGAGTGACTCATCACCGGTGACGTCGTGGACGTGGTTGGACACCACCCAGACAGTGCAGGGGCGCTCCGACGTCAGCTCGACGAGGGCCCTCGCGAGGCCGACGAGCGTGAAGTAACCGCCCGCCTGGACCTGCGCGAAGGACGCGGGCGCATCCGTGGTGAGGCTCCACAGATGCAACACGGTATCAGGCAGCCGGCCCGCGTCCCGCAGCGCGGTGATCAGCGCGCGCAGGTCCGACAGCGAGCCCGGCGCGACGGTGTAGCTCAACTCCCCGGAGTGACTGAAGCCCGCGCCTGGGCGCACGCGGAGCACCATCCGCTCCTCGCCGGGCTCGGGCGCAAGCAGTGCGTCGGTGGGAGAGGACTCGTCCTCGAAGACCAGCCAGACGCGCTGGTTCGCGGCCTTCGCGGTGCGCCCGGGAGGCAGCGGCGCGCGCTTCCAGGACGGCGCATGGAACCAGCGCTCCATCGGCGCCTGGGCGAGCGGCAGCCCGAGCGTCTCGCTCGTGACGGGCGCGGCCTCGACGCTGGACTTCGTGTCGGGCTCCACCCAGTAGCGCTTCCGCTCGAACGGGTAGGTCGGAAGCGGGACGCGGTGGCGACGCCCCTCACCGTGGAAGCCGCGCCAGTCCACGGTGACGCCGGCCTGCCAGAGTCCACCCAGCGTCGTGTACGCGTGCGGGGGCGCATCGGCGGCCACGGTGTCCTGCGAGGAGGGCATCGAGCTGAGCACCGGACGTGAAGCGGTGGCGTCCGGATAGCGCCGCGTGAGTCGACTGAGCACCTGTCCCGGACCCGCCTCCAGCACCACGCGCTTCGGGTCGGAGAGGAGCGCGTGCAGTCCATCCGCGAAGCGCACCGCGCCACGCAGGTGCTGGGCCCAATACTTGGGGCTCGTCGCCTGCTCCGTCGTAATCCACGTCCCGGTGACGTTGGAGACGAAGGGCAGGGTGGGCGGACGAAGGCTCACGGCCGCCGCGCGTGCCGTGAAGGCCTCCAGGATGGGGTCCATCATCGCCGAGTGGAAGGCATGCGACGTGGCGAGCACGTGGCTGCGAACGCCGGCCTCATCGAGCTGGCGCTTGAGCTTCTCCACCGCTTCCGTCGGCCCGGAGGCCACGCACTGCATGGGCGCGTTCACCGCGGCGAGGCTCAGCTCGGTTCCGAGATACGGACGAACCTCGTCCTCGCTCAGCGGCACCGCCAGCATGGAGCCGGCGGGCAGCGACTGCATCAACCGGCCGCGCGCGGCGACCAATTGGAGCGCGTGCTCCAGCGTGAAGACCCCCGCGAGGCACGCGGCCACGTACTCACCAATGCTGTGCCCCAGCATCGCCGCGGGCTTCACGCCCCAGGACATCCAGAGGCGCGCGGTGGCGTACTCGATGACGAACAGCGCCGGCTGGGTGAACTCCGTCCGAGCCAGCGTCTTCTCGTTCTCCGCCGGGTCCCCGGACTTCGGATACATCACGTCGCGCAAGTCGCGCCCGCCCAGATGCGGCTTGAGCAGCTCGGCGCACCGGTGGACCTCGACGCGGAAGACGGGCTCCGCGTCATACAGCGCTCGCCCCATGCCCACGTGCTGCGAGCCCTGTCCCGGAAAGAGGAACGCCACCGGGCGCTCCACCGCGTCCTGGGACTCGGTGTGGAGGCGGGCATCACCTTCCTGGGAGAGCACCTCCACCGCGTCGCCCACGCTTCGCGCGAGCAGGAAGCGCCGCTGCGAGAAACGCTGGCGTCCCGCCTGGAGCGTCCAGGCCACGTCCGCGAGCTTCGCGTCGGGCTGCGCCTTCAGGGCCTCGGCGAGACGCCGCGTGCTGGCCTCCAGCGCGGAGGGCGTGCGCGCGGACAGCGGCAGCAGGTGCCACGGGCGACGTGAGGCCGTGCTGTCGGGCGTGCGAGGCGCCTGCTCCAGCACGACGTGCGCGTTGGTGCCGCCCACGCCGAAGGAGCTGACGCCGCCGCGCCGGGGCAGCGCGCCCGCGGGCCAGGGCTTGAGCGTCGCGTTGACGTAGAAGGGACTGCCGTCGAAGTCGATGGCCGGGTTGGGCCGCTCGTAGTGGAGGCTGGGCGGCAGCTCACCGTGCTTCACGGCCAGGGCCGTCTTGATGAGGCCGGTGATGCCGGCGGCGGCATCCAGGTGGCCCACGTTGCCCTTCACCGAGCCCAAGGCGCAGAAGCGCCTGCGCTGAGTGGAGGAACGGAAGGCGCGCGTGAGCGCTTCCACCTCGATGGGGTCGCCCAGGGGCGTCGCGGTGCCGTGGGCCTCCACGTAGCCGATGGAGTCCGCGTCCAGTCCCGCCGCAGCGAGCGTCTCCGCCACCACCTGGGACTGGCCCTCGATGCCCGGAGCGGTGTAGCCCGCCTTGAGCGCGCCATCGTTGTTGGTGGCCGAGCCCTTGATGACGGCGTGCACCGTGTCGCCATCCCGCACCGCGTTGCGCAGCTTCTTCAGCAGCACGACGCCCGCGCCACTGCCGAACAGCGTGCCCCGGGCCTTCGCGTCGAACGGGCGGCAGCGGCCATCGGGAGACGCCATGCCTCCCTCGGCGTGCCGGTAGCCGTTGAAGAAGTTGACGTTGACGGAGGCGCCGCCCGCGAGCGCCATGTCGCACTCGCCATTGAGCAGGCTCTGGCAGGCCAGGTGCACCGCCACCAGCGACGTCGAGCAGGCGCTCTGCACGGCGTGGCTGGCGCCTCGGAGGTTCAGCTTGTACGAGACGCGGGTGGCCAGGAAGTCGGTGCCGTTGCCGATGTTCACCTGCACCGGCTCCACGGACTCCAGCACGCGGGGATTGCGCGCCAGGTTCATCAGCAAGTACGTGTTGAGCGTGGCCCCGCCATACACGGAGATGGCGCCCGGGTAGTCGCGCGGCGAGTAGCCCGCGTGCTCCAGCGCCTCCCAGCAGACCTCCAGGAAGACGCGGTGCTGAGGGTCTGTCAGCTCCGCCTCGCGGGGCGGCATGTCGAAGAACGCGGCGTCGAAGGACTCGGGCTCCGGCAGCACCGCCGCCGCGCGCACGTAGTCGGGGTCCGCCACCAGCTCCGGGGGGACTCCGGCCGCGAGACACTCCTCGGGGGTGAAGAAGCGGATGGACTCCACGCCGCCGCGCACGTTCGCCCAGAACTCGGCCGTGTCGCGTGCGCCTGGAAAGCGCCCGGACATGCCGATGATGGCGAGGTCTGCGTTGTCGATGTCTTCCGGCTGCTTCACGTCCACGTCATCCGCTCCTTCGCTGCTCTACTCACGGCGACTGCGCCGCTCCCTGCGCTGGGCTCCCCGGTTCTGACTCGCCTCGAAGGTGGGGGCATCCTCCGGAGCCGGCAGACTCCCCAGCCGCTTCGCCAGCGCGGCCACGGTGGGCGCCTCGAACACGGAGGTGAGGGGAACGTCGCGTCCCAGCTCACGCTTCAGGCGACCGACAATCTTGAGCCACAGCAGCGAGTTGCCACCGAGGTCGAAGAAGTTGTCGTGGATGCCCAGTTGCGCCAGTCCGAGCTGCTCCTGCCACACCTTCGCCAGCGCCAGCTCCACGTCATCCGTCGGCGCCACGTACTCGGTGCCGAGCTGGGGCCGCTCATGCGTCGCGCCACCCGCCGCGTCCGCCTGCTTCCCCGCGCCCTCTCCCCGCACCCACCGCGCGACGCGTGACACGAGGTCGCCGGTGGACACCACCACCTGTCCGCTCAAAGGGGATTCCACCACGCGGCGGAAGGCCTCCACCGCCTCGGTCGGAGACATGGCGAACACGTCGATGCTCGTGCGGACCTCGCGCGTCACCTCGTCCATGCCGGGCCAGCCGTCCCAGTTGGTGCTCAGCCACCGCGTCGACCCCTCGCGCGAGCGAGAGACGGCGAAGGCATCCAGGAACGCATTCGCCGCGCCATACGCCGCGAGCCCCAAGCCTCCGAGCACCGCCGCGTTGGAGGACACCAGCAGCACGAAGTCCAGCGACCGGCCCGTCAGCGCGCGCTCCAGCGCGTAGGTGCCATGGACCTTCGCCCGGAAGTGGGGAGCGCAAGCGGCGGCGTCCAGTCCGGAGAGCAGCGCCACCGCGCCTTCACCCGCGAGGCCCGCCGCGTGAATCACTCCGTCCACCGCGCCGAAGCGAACGTCCGCCTCCGCGAGCGCCAGGCTCAGCCGTGACTCGTCCGCCACGTCGGCGCGGACCACCAGCACCTCCGCGCCCGCCGCTTCCAGCTCACGCACCGCGCGCTGCTTGTGGCCGCCCGGGTCCACCTCCAACCCCGCGCGGCTCACCAGGATGAGCCGGGCTTGATGGGCGCTCGCCAGGTACCGCGCGAGCAGCAGGCCGACGCCACCCAGGCCACCGGTGATGAGGTACACGCCCCGGGCCTTGAAGGGCTGCGCCGCCAGGGCATCCTGCTCCAGCCGCAGCGGCTCATGCGTCTGCGCCAGCCGGTGCGTCCCGCGCCAGGCGACCACGGGCTCCTTCGTGTCGGAGGTGAGCTCGCGCAGCAGGGCGTTCGCGGCCGTCGACACGCCGCCATGGCCCAGGTCCACGTAACGGCAGGCCAGGGTGTCGTGCTCCTGGGGAATCACCTTGCACAGCGCGGGCAGGGTGGCGTGCTCGGGAATGACTTCGTCCGTGCTCTCCACGTCAAACGCCCCGCGTCCCACCACCGTCAGCTCCACGGGGCCGGGCAGGGACTCCTCCGCCAGCGCGCGCGTGAGCCGCAGCAGGGGATGGAATCCGCGCTCTTGCAGTTGCTCGAAGCGCGACTCGGCCGACTCGTGCTCGGCGCCGTCGAGTCCATCCAGGCTCCACAGGTGGACGATGCGCTCCACCTTGAAGTCCTTCGCCTTCAGGGCCAGCAGCAGGAACGAGGGCTCCTGCGTGTCCACGGGGTCCATGCTGAAGTGGTACTCGCCCAGCTCCTGGAGCCGAGCGCCGCGCGACACACGCGCCACGCGGTGACCGGCGCTCTCCAGTCGCGTGGCCAGGGACTCGCCGACGCCGCCCGCATCCAGGAACACGACCCAGTCGCGTGTCGTGCTGGCGCCCGCGCGAGGCAGGGGCAACGGCGCGCGCTTCCACGAGGGCACGTAGAACCAGCCGCCGACGTCCGTCGTCTTGCGCGTCGCGCCTCGTCGCTGCGTGGAGGGCGCTTCAGGCGCGAGCCAGTAGTCCTGTCCCTCGAAGGGATAGGTGGGCAGGGGAACGCGCAGGCGCCGCTTCTCGCCGCGCACGCCGTTCCAGTCGACGTCGATTCCCGCCGCCCAGAGCTTGCCGAGCGTGGCGGTGAGCAGCTCCTCGTCGGGCACCGGGTCCTGCGGATGGCGCAGCGAAGGGAGGACGGGAGGCGCCTGGGGGCCGGTGAGCTGGAGTCGCGCGAGCGTGCTCAGCGTGCGGCCAGGGCCGACCTCCAGGTACACGCGGTGGGGAGTCTCCGCCAGCGTGCGGATGCCGTCGCCAAAGCGCACCGTCTGCCGCAGGTGACGCGTCCAGTACGCCGGGTCCGTCGCTTCCTCGGGCGTCATCCACGTGCCGGTGACGTTGGACATCAACGGCAGGGTGGGCGCGTTGCGCTGGAGCGTCCCGATGAACTCCTGGAAGCGCGCGAGAATCGGCGACACCAGATGCGAGTGCGCCGCCACGTCGATGGGGATGTGACGGAACTCCACCTCGCGGCGAGTCAGCTCCGCCGCCAGGGCCTCGACGGCCTCCACCGTGCCGGCGACCGCGCACTGCGAGGGCCCGTTCACCGCCGCCAGGGACAGCGTCTCCCCAAGCAGGGGCCGCACCTCGGACTCAGGCAGGGGCACGCTGAGCATGCCGCCACCGGGCAGCTCCTCGAAGAGCTTGCCGCGCAGCACCACCAGCGCCAGCGCGTCCTCCAGCGAGAACACGCCCGCGAGGCAGGCCGCCGTGTACTCACCCAGGCTGTGGCCGATGACGGCCTCGGGCTTCACGCCCCACGACTCCCAGAGGCGCGCCAGCGCGTACTCGACGGTGAACAGCGCGGGCAGCGCCAGCGAAGTCCGCTTGAGACGCTGGCTCGCGTTCGCCGCATTGGCCGCGTCCGGGTACATGACGGGCTTCAGGTCGAAGCCCAGCCGGGGGCGCAAGAGCGCGAAGCACTGGTCCACCGCTTCGCGGAACGCGGGCTCCGCGTCGTAGAGGCCCCGGCCCATGTCCGGGTACTGCGCGCCGCCGCCGGGGAACATGAAGACCGCCGACGTCGTGGCGGAGCCGGGCGCGAGCGTGAACAGCCGCTGCGGGTCCCTCGTCTCCAGCACGCGCACGGCGTCGTCGCGGTCGCGGCACACCAGCACGCGCCGGAGGTCCAGCGCCTTGCGGCCCATCTGCAGCGTCCAGGCGACGTCCGCGAGCGACTGCTCGGGGTGCGTCTTCAAGTGCTCCAGAAGGGAGGTGGTCTGCTTCTCCAGCGCCGTCTGCGTCCGGGCGGAGAGCACCAGGAGCTGCCACGCGCGCGCCGAGTCTCCCGGCCGGACGAACGGAGCCTCCTCCAGGATGACGTGCGCGTTGGTGCCGCCGATGCCGAACGAGCTGACGCCCGCGCGGCGCGGCGTGGCGCCCTCGGGCCAGGCCTTGAGCGCGGTGTTGACGTAGAAGGGGCTGTTGGCGAAGTCGATGCGCGGGTTGGGCGCCTCGTAGTTCAGGCTGGGCGGCAGCTCCCCGTGCTCCAGCGAGAGCACCGTCTTCACCAGCCCCGTCACGCCCGCGGCCGCGTCCAGGTGACCCACGTTCGTCTTCACCGAGCCGAGCCCGCAGAACCCACGCTTGTCGGTGCCGGCGCGGAACACGGTGTCGAGCGCCTGCACCTCGATGGGGTCTCCGAGCGGCGTGGCGGTGCCGTGCGCCTCCACGTAGCCGATGGAGTCCGGCGCCACCTCCGCGATGGCCTGGGCCCGGGCGATGACCTCCACCTGGCCCTCCACGCCGGGCGCGGTGAAGCCGACCTTCATCGCGCCGTCGTTGTTGATGGCGGATGCGCGGATGACGGCGTGGATGGTGTCGCCGTCGTTGAGCGCGTCCTCCAGGCGCTTGAGCACCACCACGCCCGCGCCGCTGCCGAAGAGCGTGCCCTGGCCCTTCGCGTCGAACGCGCGGCAGTGGCCGTCCGGAGAGGTGATGCCACCTTCCTGGTAGTGGTAGCCGGTGCGCTGCGGCATGTGCACGGACACGCCACCCGCGAGCGCCACGTCACACTGGTAGCCGAGCAGCGACTGGCAGGCGAGGTGCGTGGCCACCAGCGACGTGGAGCAACCCGTCTGCACCGTCAGCGCCGGGCCCTTGAAGTCCAGGTGATAGGCCACGCGCGTGGCGAGGAAGTCCTTGTCGTTGGCCACCATGGCCGGGAAGGTGTCCTCGGCCTGCTGGAACTCCGCGCGTGAGAGCAGGTTGAAGAGCAGGTAGCTGCTGAGGCTGGAGCCCGCGTAGAGGCCCGTCGTTCCGGGGATTCGCCCCGGCGCATAGCCCGCGTTCTCCAGCGCCTTCCAGACACACTCCAGGAAGACGCGGTGCTGGGGGTCCAACAGCTCCGCCTCGCGAGGGGCGTAGCCGAAGAAGCCCGCGTCGAAGCGGGCCGGTCGCTCCAGCACCGGCGCCGCGCGGACGAAGTGGGGGTTGGCCAGGAACGCAGGGTCAACACCCAGCGACTTGAGCGCGTCGTCGGAGAAGAAGGTGATGCCTTCCACGCCTTCGCGCAGCAGGCGCCAGAACGCGTCCACGTCCTCGGCACCAGGAACGCGCACGGCCATGCCGACGATGGCCACCGCCAGCCCCACGTCCCCCTGGTACTCCCGCTGTTGCCCCATGATGGTCCTACCCCTGTTTCCGTGCCCGTTGCTGTTGCCGCTTCAGACTCTCCAGCTGACGCTTCGCCCGGTCCTGCGCCGTCTCCACCGAGGAAGCCCCGGCCGGAGTTCCCTGACGCACGAAACGGGCGAGCGCGCTGACGGTGGGATGCTCCAACAGCTTGAGCAGCGGCAGCTCCCCACCGAGCACCGCCTTGAGTCGGGTGTGCACCTGCACCATCAGGAGCGAGTGGCCACCCAGGTCGAAGAAGTTGTCGTTCACGCCGACCTGCTCGACCTTGAGCACTTCCTTCCAGATGTCGGAGATCTGCTGCTCCAACTGGCCCTGCGGCGCCACGAAGGCCGCGCGCGAGGCCCGCGTCGCCGTGGGCGCGGGCAGGGCCTTGCGGTCCACCTTGCCGTTGGGCGTGAGGGGCAGCGCCGGCAGCTCCACCACCAGCGACGGCACCATGTGCTCGGGCAGTCGCTGCGCCACCGCGTCGCGCAGCGCGGCCGCGTCGATGGCGTGGCCGTCACGCTGCACCACATACGCCACCAGTCGCACGTCGCCCGGCGTGTCCTCGCGGGCCACCACGACGGCTTCGCGCACCTCCGGCCTGGCGCTGAGCACCGCCTCGATTTCACCCGCCTCGATGCGGAAGCCACGCACCTTGAGCTGGTGGTCCACGCGGCCCAGGAACTCCACCGTGCCGTCTTCGCGCCAGCGCGCCCTGTCGCCCGTGCGGTACAGCCGCGCGCCCGGCTCGCGGGAGAACGGGTCCGGCAGGAAGCGCTCCGCCGTCAGCTCCGGACGCGCCAGGTAGCCGCGCACCACGCCCGCGCCACCGATGAACAACTCCCCGGGCACGCCCACCGGCACCGGGCGCATCCGCGCGTCGAGCAGGTAGAACTGCGTCCTCAGGAACGGCGTGCCGATGGAAACCACCGGCGCGGACTCGTCGCGCACGTCGTGCGTGGACGACCAGATGGTCGTCTCCGTGGGGCCGTACATGTTGAGCAGCCGCGAGCCCTCGCCCAGCACCTGCCGCAGCGATGCGCCGAGGGAGGAGGGGAGGGCCTCGCCGCCGACCATCAGCCGGTGCAGCCCGCCCACCGCCTCGGTGGACTCGGGCTCGGCCATCAGCGCGCGCGCCAGCGACGGCGTGCATTGCAGGTGCGTGACGGCGTGCTCGCGCAGGTTGAGCGGAATGGAGCGCGCGGTGCCGGAGCGACGGCCCTCGCGGTCCGCCTGGAGCTTCACCTCGAGGAGCAGGGGCAGGCTGGCCAGCACGGTGTCCGCGGGGATTCCGAAGTCGATGAGGCAGCCCACCTCGTCCACGCCCAGCGAACGCAGCCGCTCCATCTGCTCACGCACGGAGCGCGGGGTGCCGAACAAGCCGCTCGTCTCGAAGTAACGCTCGAACGCCTGCGCCGCCAGCCGATCCAGATCCGCCTCGGTCGCCGTGTTCAGGTCCACGCCCAGCGTCTGCCCCAGGCCTCGCATCAGGTCCGCGGAGCTGCGCAGGTAGTCGCGGAAGGGCTTCTCCACCACCGAGCGCACCTGGGCGGCGTCCTCGCCGATGAAGGTGTGGAGCATCAGCGTGACGTGGCCGTCACCCGCGTGGCCCGCGGCGCGCCAGGCGTCACGGTAGAGGACCAGCTTCTTCTCCAGGTCCTCCCACGTCTGTCCCAGCAGGTGGGTGAGGACGTGGCAGCCCAGCTTGCCCGCGGTGAGGAACGTCTCCGGGTTGCCCGCCGCCGTGAGCCACACCGGCAGCTCCTTCTGCACCGGGCGGGGCCGCAGCGTCACGTCCACCTGCGCGCCCGCGCCGCCCGTCATGCGCAGCGTCTCACCGCGCCAGAGGCGACGCACCGTCTCCAGTCCCTCCAGCATCAGCTCGCGGCGCTTCTCGTAGCGCTCGGGCGCGAAGACGAAGTCGTTCGCGTGCCAGCCGGAGGCGACGGAGATGCCCACTCGGCCTCGGGAGATGTTGTCCACCAGCGCCCATTCCTCGGCCACGCGGACCGGGTGGTGCAGGGGCAACACGACGCTGCCGGCGCGGATGGCCACGCGCTCCGTCACCGCGGCGATGGCAGCGCTCGCGACAGAGGGGCTGGGGTACAGGCCGCCGAAGGCGTGGAAGTGGCGCTCCGGCGTCCACACCGCCGCGAAGCCATGGCGGTCCGCGAACTTCGCGCCCTCCAGCAGCAACCGGTAGCGGTCTCCCGACGCCGCCTCCGCGTCATCCGCGAAGTAGAAGAGGCTCATCTCCATCGGCTTGCGCTTCGACGCGGAGGCGCGCGCGGGCGCTTTGATTGACGCGCCGTCGCCCTGCACCACCACCTTGAAGCCGCGCGTGAGCGTCCACAGCAGCTCCAGCACGGAGATGTCGAAGGAGACGCTGGTGACGGCCAGCCACGCGCCCGCGGGCTGGTCGCCGATGCGCGCATCCATCGCGGTGAAGAAGTTGGCCACGCCGCCATGGGGCACCATGACGCCCTTGGGGCGCCCCGTGGAGCCGGACGTGTAGATGACGTACGCGAGGTTCGCCGGGCCCATGCCGGAAGGAGGAGGCGCATCGCGCCCCGCGCCGGCCGTCAGCGCCACGCTCTCCAGCGGAACGACGCGAGCGCGTCCCGCGGGCACGGTGCCTTCCAGGTGCGTCTCCGTGAGCAGCACCGTCGCGCCCGAGTCCTCGAGCATGTACGCCAGGCGCTCGCGGGGATAGTCCGGGTCCAGCGGCACGTAGGCGCCGCCCGCCTTGAGCACGCCCATCATCGCGACGACCATGGCCGCCGAGCGCTCCAGGCACAGGCCCACCCGCACCTCGGGCCCCACGCCCAGCGTCCGCATGTGCCACGCCAGCGCGTTGGAGCGCGCGTCCAGCTCCGCGTACGTGAGCGCCGCGTCGTCACCCACCACGGCCACGGCGTCGGGCGTCTTCGCCGCCTGGGCGCGGAACTGCGCGTGGATGCACGCCGCCGCGTCCTCGGGGGCCGAAGGCGTCAGCTCGTTCCAGTCCACCAGCAGCCGCCGCGTCTCCACGGCGTCGAGCAGGGGCAGGTCCTCCACCCGCGTCTCGGACGTGTCCACCGCCGCGCGCAGCAGCGTCTCCAGGTGCTTCGCCAGGCGCGCCACGGTGGCGGCCGTGAAGAGGTCCGTGCGGTACTCGAGCGCACCGGTGAGGCCGTCCGCCGTCTCCGCGAGCGACAGCTGGAGGTCGAACTTCGACGTGCCCTCCACCGCGCCGTCCGGCACCGGCAACACCGGCTGCCACTGCATGCCCGGCACCGTCAGGTCCGTGGGAGGCAACGCCTCCAGCAACAGCGCCGTCTGGAACAGCGGGTTGTCCGCGCCACCGCGAGGAGCCCGCGCCGCGCCGACGACTTCCTCGAAGGGGAGGTCCGCGTGGGACAGCGCCTCGTGGAAGGTCTGCCGAGTCCGCGCGAGCAGCTCGCGGAAGGACGGCTGCCCCGACACGTTCGCCCGCAGCACGAGCGTGTGCGCGAAGAAGCCCACGACGTCGCGCAGCTCAGGGCGCTCGCGGTTCGCCACCACGGTGCCCACGCCGAAGTCTTCCTGGCCGCTGTAGCGGTGCAGGAGCGCCGTCCATGCCGCCGTCAGCGTGACGAAGAGCGTGCAGCCCTCGCGACGCCCCAGCGCGCGCAGCGACTCCACCAGCGAACGCTCCAGCGTGAGCCGGTGCAGAGCGCCCTGGAAGCCCGGCTCCCGGGGACGGGGGAAGTCGGTGGGCAGCTCCAGGCGCGACAGGCCCGCGAGCTGCTTGCCCCAATACGCCCGCTGCCCGTCGAGCCGCGCGCCCAGGCCCTGCTGCCACCGCGCGAAGTCCGTGTACTGGAGGGTGGGGAGCGGCAGCTCGGCGCCTGTTCCGGAGACCTGTGCCCGGTACAGCGCCGCCAGCTCACGCGCCAGCACGCCGATGGACCAGCCATCCGTGGCGATGTGGTGCTGGGTCATCAGCAGCACGTGCTCGTGCTCACCCAGGGCCACCAGCGAGGCGCGCACGGAGGGGCCCTCGGACAGGCGGAAGGGCTCGCGCGACTGCTCCAGCGACAGCCGCCGCAGCTCCGCGGCGCGGGCCTCGGACTCCAGCGCGCGCAGGTCGAAGCGGGGAAGCGCCAGCGGCGCGGGCGCGCGTGTCACCAGGCGCGGCTGTCCGTCCACCTCGGGGAAGCCCGCGCTCAGCGTGGGGTGCCGCGCCAGCAGCGCGTCCAGGCTGCGCCCCAGGGCCTCCGCGTCCAGGGGGCCGGTGAGCCGCAACTGGAAGTGGAGGTTGTAGAGCGCGCTGTCCGGCACCAGCCGGTCCAGGAACCACAGGCGGAGCTGGCCCGACGACAAGGGCAGCTCACCCTCGCGAGGCCCCGCGGTGAGCGGCGGCGCGACAAGCGAGGTCTCCGGCCGGATGCCCTGCCACGCCTCCAGCAGCTTCGCGGCGGCGGCGTCCAGCGTCGGGCTCATCCAGAGGAAGGCGGCGGGCAGGGCCACGCCCAGCTCCGACTCCAACTGGCCGTGCAGCTCCAGCACCATCAGCGAGTCGAGTCCCAGGCTCGCCAGCTCCGTGTGGCCCGGCAGCTTCGCGGCGTCCATGCGCAGCGTGCGCGCTACCGCATAGCGCAGGTAGTCCTGGACGTGCGCGGCGCGCTCCGACTCGGCCGCCAGCGCGAGCGTCTCCTTCAGGGGACGCGTCGGCGCCGCGGGCACTTCAATCGCCTCGGGCTCCGTCACGGAGGCCTCGACGACTTCCAGCTCGCCCGCCAGATAGGCCGCCTTCGTCGCCCGGCGCTGAATCTTCCCGCTGGACGTCTTGGGGATGCTGCGCGCCACGAGCAGCACCACGCCATGCGCGTGGACCGCGTGCTGCTCGGCGCACGCGCGACGCACGGCTGAGACGACCGCGGAGGCGTCGAAGCCGTCGCGGATGTCCACCTCGGCCGCGAGCACCAGCTTCTCCTCGCCCTCCACGTCCACGCTGAAGGCCGCGCAGCAACCGGCGCGAATGGCGCGGTGCGCGCGCTCCGCCTCCAGCTCCAAATCCTGGGGGTACAGGTTGCGGCCCCGGATGATGAGCAGGTCCTTGAGCCGGCCGGTGACGAAGAGCTGCCCTTCGGGCGACAGGAAGGCCAGGTCTCCGGTGCGCAGGAACGGACCTTCGCCCGAGGCCAGCCGCGCCCCGAAGGCGTGCGCCGTCTCCTCGGGCCGTGACCAGTACCCCTGCGCCACGCTCGGACCCGACACCCACACCTCGCCCACGGCATTCGCGCCCAGCGGCTCGCGCGTCTCGGGATGGACGATCAGAACCCGCTGGTCAGGGGCACTGATTCCCGCGCCCACCAGCGTGCGCACGCGCGCGTTGTCGGTGGCCTCGGTCGGAGCCTCCGCGCGGCCCTGCTCCAGCGCCTCCGCGGTGAAGCGACCGTGCACGACGGGCTCGCCCTGCGTGCCACCCGTGACGATGAGCGTGGCCTCCGCCAGGCCGTAGCAGGGATAGAACGACGTGCTCTTGAAGCCACAGGGAGCGAAGGCGTCGGCGAAGCGCTCCAGCGTCTCGCGCCGCACCGGCTCCGCGCCGTTGAAGGCCAGCTCCCAGCTCCCCAGCTTCAGCTTCGCCCGGTCCTCATCGGTCGCCTTCCTCACGCACAAGTCGTAGGCGAAGTTGGGCCCGCCGCTGCACGTCGCCTGGAAGTGGGAGATGGCCTCCAGCCACCGCAGCGGGCGCTGCAGGAAGGAGATGGGCGACATCAGCGTACAGGGGAAGCCGAGGTACATCGGCTGCAGCACTTTTCCGATGAGCCCCATGTCGTGGAACATGGGCAGCCAGCCCATCCCCGACGAGCGCGACGCATCCAGCCCGAACCCTCGGGAGATGAGTGCCTCGTTGTGGAGGATGTTGGCGTGGCTCACCATCACCCCCTTGGGATTACCCGTGGAGCCTGACGTGTACTGGAGGAACGCCAGCGTGCCGCCCTCCAAATCAGGACGGCGCCAGTCCGCGGCCTGAGCCTCCGGCACCGCGTCACTGGCCAGCCACTTCAGCTCCGCCAGCTCCGGCGCCTGGGGCGTGAACAGCTCCGACATCTCCAGGATGAAGCTGGTGGTGAGCACGTAACGCGCGCCGCAGTCCTGGGCGATGGCGCGCAGGCGGGGCAGGGTGCGCTCCAGGCGCGTTGGATCTGGCGGGTAACAGGGGACCGCCACCACGCCGCCGTAGAGACAGCCCATGAAGCCCGCGACGAATTCCATGCCGGGCGCATACAGCAGCAGCGCACGCTGCCCCCGAGCCCCCGAGGCTTCCAGCAGCGCGCCCAGCGCCCTGGCGCGCGTGTCCAGCCGCGCGTAGCTCCACTCCTCGGTGGGGCCGTCGACATCGCCCGATTCCAGGAAGCGATACAGCAGCGAATCACCCTGTGTCTGCGCGCGGTGGCACAGCAGATCCACGAGGTGGGGGAAGTCACCCGGTGACGGCTCGTTGCGCTGTTTCATCCCTGCTCCCAGGCGGACGGCTCGCGAAGTGGGTTCCGCGGGCCCGAGGAGTAGGCCGCTCCTGGGACCGCTTCAGTCCAGTTGGCTGGTGAAGTCCTCGACCCTCAACAGCGGGCGGATTCGACAATCCGCCTCGCGAGGGGCGCGGCCGCGGTGCTCCCCCCGGTCTGCCGCGAGGAACCCGCTACCGCACGGGGGCACGGCACCGGTACCGGGAGCCGTGAACGAGGAAAATTAGGTCGGAGGTGAAGCATGCCCTCTGGCTTCATCCCTTGTTTTATCTGGAATGTCTAGTCAGCCTCGAACGGCGCTAACTCCTTGGTTTGTCAGGGGGTCAGGCACTTCTGATAAACTGGTACGCTTCGCTCGCGAGACCGCATGGCTTCGACTCAAGTTTCGTCGTACCCCCCGGGTCCCCGGGGGCTTCCCATCTGGGGCAACATCCTGCGACATGAGACCGACCCATTGGGTCTCTTCGTCGATGGTTTCAGGGCGCACGGCGACGTGGTCCGCTTCCGGTTGGGCGCCCACGCGACCTACATGGTGAGTCATCCGGACCACGTCCGTTATTTCCTCACGGAAAACGCCCCCAACTACTCCAAGCCGGAGCTGGTGGATGACCCCTTCCTGGGCAACGGGCTCTTCGTGAGCGAGGGGAACTACTGGAGGCGGCAGCGGAGGCTCGTGCAGCCCGCCTTCCACAGGGAGCGGCTGACCGGCCTGCTGGCGGGCATGGTGGACCTCATCCAGCGAAAGCTGAACCACTGGGAGGTGGCGGACAAGCCGGGGCGGCGGTTCGACATCGCGGAGGAGATGGGGGTGCTCTCGCTGCGGATGACGACGCGGGCGCTGTATTCAGAAGAGCCCGACGAGCCGATGGCGGAGGCCATCCGCCGGATGATGTGGACGATGAACGACCGCGGCTCGCTTCTGTACCGGCTCCTGAAGCTGGAGCGGCTGCCCATCTACAAGAAGAAGTGGGCGGACTTCTTCGCCACGCTGCGCCAGCTCAACCGCAAGGCGAAGGAGGTCATCGCCCGGCGCAAGGAAGGCGGCCCCGAGGACGACATCATGTCCATGATGGTGGCCGCGAAGGACCGCGACACCGGCGAGGGCATGACGGACAAGGAGCTTCGTGACGAGTTCATGAACCTCTTCTCCGGCAACGAGGGCCCGGGAGCCGCGCTTTCGTGGGCGTGGCACCTGCTGTCGACCCATCCCGAAATCGCCGACAAGCTGGCGTCGGAGAGCGCGGCGGTGCTCGGAGGAAGGGCGCCGACGCTGGAGGACCTGCCGCGCCTGCGCTACGCCACCCAGGTGTTCGAGGAGACGCTCCGCCTGTATCCCACGGCCTGGCGCCTTCCGCGAGTGGCCAAGGAGGCGGACACGCTGGGCGGCTACCCCGTGGCGCCGGGCTCGGTGGTCATGGCCATCCCCTACGTGCTGCACCGGCATCCGGAGTTCTGGCCGTCGCCGGAGAAGTTCGACCCGGACCGCTTCGCCCCCGAGCCGCGCGGCGCGCGCCACAAGTTCGCCTACCTGCCGTTCGGCGCGGGCCAGCACATCTGCATCGGCAACAACCTGTCGCTGATGTTCGGCGCGCTCGTGCTGGCGATGGTCTCCCAGCGCTACCGCCTCCGCGCCATTCCCGGGCGGAAGGTGAACATCTATCCAGGCATCTCCCTGTTGCCCCACGGCGGGCTGCCGATGACGCTGGAGCCCCGGAAGTGACGTGACGTCATGCCCGCGGCGGGCGAGATTCAGCCCGCCGCGCGCGCCGCTTCCTGTTCCTTCGCCGCGTAGAGCGCCTGGATGTTGGCGCCTCCGAAGCCCCGGGCCTGCTGGCGCTGGATGACCTCGAAGAAGAGGGTGCGCCGCGCGTGCTGGGAGCGGGTGAAGACCTGCAACAGCACGCCCCAGGCGTCCCGGTCCATCAGGATGTTGCGCTCCTGGAGCAGCTCTCGCCGGAACGGGCCCAGCGAGCCCAGGCGTGTCTCCAGCCCTTCGTAGTACCCCCGGGGCGCGTCGAGCAGCTTCACTCCGCGCTGGGTGAGCCCGTCCACCGCGCGGGAGATGTCGTCCGCGAGGAAGGCCAGGTGCTGCACGCCCGCGCCGCCGTGGGCGTCGATGAAGTCCTCGAGCTGCCCCCGTCGCGCGCCGGAGACGGGCTCCTGCAGCGGGAAGCACACCCGGCCCTTCGCGGCCTGCACCACTCGGGAGCTCATGCCGCTGTACTCGGTGCGCACGTCCTCCTGGTGGGTCTGCTCGAAGCCGAGCACGTCCACGTAGAAGCCCACCGTGTCGAGCAACTGGCCCCGCTCCAGCGCGAAGGCGAGGTGGTCCACTCCGGAGAACAGCGCCGCTCCCGAGGGCCCCGCGTCCACCGGCAGATACGCTCCCGGGAGGAACGCGCCTGACGGAGTGTCACGCTGGATGAGCGAGTGCACCCAAGTGCCGGGTCCGGAGATGGTGGCCTTGACCACGCGCTGGCCATTGGCTTCGTGGACGAAGGGCTCGGACACCCCGCGGGCGCCCCGGCTCACCGCCTCGCGAAAGGCCTTGTGCACGTCCGGCGTCGCCAGCGCGATGTCGCGCACGCCATCGCCGTGAGTCCGTACGTACGCGGCCACTTCTCCGCCGGCGCCCAGCGCGGAGGTGACGACCAGCCGCGCGTCTCCCTGCTCGAGCACGAAGGAGCGACGGCCCGCCAACCCCGTCTCCGGTCCGCCGCTGGCCACCATCCGGAAGCCGAACGCGTGACAGAAGAAGTAGGCGGAGAGCGCCGCGTCGCCCACGAAAAGCTCGGCATGATCCACGCGTGTGAACTCCACTCGGAGAACCTCGATTCAATGGGCTGGGCTATTCCAGGCCAGCCTGATGGGAGCGCCACACGGTTGCTTCGTTGCAATAGCCAATTATCATGGATAATCGCCGTAAACCACTCAGTGCGACATCTCCGAGGGCGGACGGTGTATCACCCGAGGCTCACGCCCAGAGAGCGTGTGCGGTGATATGCCACTCGTTGCTCACGCCGAGACGGCGGTGGGCGCGGGTGCGGCGTCTTGCGTGGAGACGAGCTGCCCTGACTCGAGCTTGAGCAGGTGGTCGGCCAGGTGGAAGTAGCGGTCATCGTGGCTGATGACGAAGACGAGCTTCCCCTGGTTCTTCAGCGCGGGGAGCATCTCCCGGTAGAACAGCTCCCGGAAGATGGGGTCCTGGTCCGCGGCCCACTCGTCGAAGACGTAGATGGGGCGGTCCTCCAGGAATGACGTCAGCAGGGCCAGGCGCTTTCGCTGTCCCTGGGAGAGCGACACGGTGGACAGCTTGCCGTCCTCCACCTTCACCTTGCGCTCCAACTGGAGCCGGGACAGGTAGCCGCGAGCCTTCTCCTCGAGCCCGGGGTGGTCCAGGCCGAGCATGCGCTCGAAGAGGTGGAAGTCGAAGAAGACAGAGGAGAAGAGCTGCCGGTAGGCGCGGCGATTGGACGCGGTGATGGGGACGCCGTCCACGCGCAGCTCGCCCTTCTCCGGCGCGTAGAGGCCGGTGAACAGCTTGGCCAGCGTCGTCTTGCCGCTGCCATTGCCGCCCACGAGGAAGACGAGCTGGCCCCGGTGCATCGTCGTGTTGATGGGGCCCAGCGTGAAGCTCGCGCCGTCCTGCTCGCGGTAGTAGGTGTGGGTGACGTCCGCCAGCTCGATTCGCTCGAACTTCGTCGGCACCGCGCCATCGGCGGCGGGGGGCTCCGGGTCCTCCAGCGACAGGCCCAGCTTCTCCAGCTTCTTCATCGCCACGTGGCTGCGAGACAGGGCTGGCCACTGATTCAACAGGCCGTCGAGCGGCTGTTGCAGATACAGCACCACCAGCGCGTACGCGGCCAGCGTGGACATCTCCACCGTCTGGAACCGGGGCACGCCGAAGAGGATGACGGCGATGACGGCCATCACCATGAAGCCGCCCCAGCTCCCGGTGACGATGAAGAGGTTGTTCGTCGAAAGGGAGACGCGGGAGACCTCCTCGGCCGTCGGCTTGAGCTCCTTGGCGAAGAAGTCCTCGCTGCGCGCGTGGTGGAGCTGCAGCTCCTTGGCGCCGTCGATGAGCGTCCTGAAGCTGGAGTACAGGGCGTCGTGGCTCTCGCGCCGCTTGAAGAACTGCGAGTACGCGTAGCGGTTCGGAATGGCGACGCTCGCCATCACCACCGCGATGACCGCGAGGATCATCATCAGGAGCGGCCCGGACAGCCACGCCAGGTAGACGAGGCAGCCCACGAGCGTCGCCAGGCAGATGATGACGCCGGGGATGACGGAGATGGTGCTGTTGATGACGGCGATGTCCTCCGTCAGCGCGGCCAGCAGCTTGTGCGAGCCGGCGTCCTCCAGCTTCCGCAGCGGGGCCGCCAGCATGCGCCGGCACAGCGACAGCCGGAGGTCCAGCAGCGCCACCTGCTGCATGGAGCTCAGCTGCATCTGCGACACGATTCGCAGCACCAGCACCGCCACCGCCAGGCCGACGAACCAGGGCATCAGCGGCATCGCGTCCGCTACCGTCCGGGACGTGAGCGTCTGGTTCATCACCGCGACGAGCGCCGCGCTGCACGCACCCGTGAGGATGCCCAGGAGCGCCGCGAGGATGATGGGGAGTTTGGACTTCTGGAAGAGCAGGGCGAGCAATGACACGACGGCTCCCGGAGACCCGGAGGGACCTGAGAATCGGGCCCTCGCCGCTCTCATACGTCATTGCCGCGCGAAGTGATACCCGTGGACAGGCTGCTTATCGGGTTATCATGGTGCCAGGCGAGACAGGGTGCCGCCACCCTTGGCGGGCGGGCCGGGGGCACGGAATACTGGGGGGATATGCGACTGCCCTCCTTCGTCCCCGACGCGTTGACAGCCCTGGTGCTTCTCGGGGGGACCGCCTGGGTCGGGCTCGCGCTCGCCTTGACAGGGGCGGGGCCCGAAGGCGCGCACCTCCTCAGGGCGTCGGGTGCGCTGGCCGTGGCGGCCGTGGCCCTCGTCGTGTGGCGGCGGTTCGGCTCGCGCCTGGGCGCGGTGGCGTGGGTTCTCGCGGGGTGCGGGGGCCTTCACGTCTGGGCTTATTCCCAGGCGCCGTCGACCGAGCGGGACTGGGCGCCGGACCTGGTCCGGGTGGCTCGCGCGGACGTGGAGGGTCCGCGGGTGACGATTCATGACGTGCGCGACTTCCGCTACCGGAGCACCACGGACTGGGATGCCTCCTGGTACACGGCCACGTATGACGCGCGCGAGCTGACGGGCGCGTGGTTCATCGTCGAGCCCTTCTCCGGCTTCTATGGCGCCGCGCACACCATGGTGAGCTTCGGCTTCTCGGATGGCCGCTACCTCGTCTTCTCCGTGGAGGTGCGCCGAGAGAAGGGGGAGACGTTCTCCGCCGTGGGAGGGCTCTTCCGTCAGTTCGAGCTCGTCTATGTCGTGGGCGACGAGAGAGACCTCGTGCAGCTGCGCTCCAACCACCGGCACGACGAGGTGTACCTCTATCCGGTGAGCGCGTCGAAAGAGCGCATCTCCGACTTCTTCCTGGACATGGTGGCGCGGATGAACGCGCTGCACGCGAAGCCGGAGTTCTACAACTCGCTCACCAACAACTGCACCACCAACCTGGTGAGCCACTTCGAGAAGGTGAGCGCGCTGAAGGTGCCGTATGACCACCGCACGCTGCTGCCGGCGTTCTCGGACGCGCTGGCATACGAGCTGGGCCTCATCGAGACGGACGCGCCGCTGGACGTGGTGCGCGCGCGGCACCGAATCAATCCGCGCGCGCTGGCGGCGGCGAACCAGCCCGACTTCTCGCGGCGCATCCGCCAGGCGGAAGCGCGCGCGGTCGACTCAGCTCCCTGACGCGGCTTTCAGGACGGGGGCCGGCCCGGTTTCCAGGTGGCGGACGTAGTGCGCCTCCAGCGTCGCGAAGTAGCCGCGCTCCTCCCACAGCAGGGCGAGCAGCCGGTCCGCCAGCGACTTCACCTCCGCGCTCTCTCCCGGCTCGGGCGTGCGCGGGCCCGCGTTCTTCGGGTTGAGGAACACGCGCGTGGCCTCGGCCACCAGCATCCGGCTGCTGGCGAAGAGGCGCCGCAGGGCCTGGTTGACGGGCCGCGCGTCCACCTCCGCGCAGGCCGCGACGATGGCCGCGTGGATGGCTTGGGGTTTGTCGCCCTGGAGGCTCAGCGCGTCCAGGTCTCCGCGCTCCAGCGCGTGGTGGAGCAGGTAGCCGTGGTGCAGCGACACGGAGGCCACGTCCACGCAGTCCTTCACCCAGAGCACGAAGAAGATCTTCCGGAAGAGCTTCTTCACGGGCAGGAGCATCATCCCCTTGAGGTAGCCGACCAGCCGGCCGCCCATCGTCCGACCCAGGCTGGAGCCCGCGAGCGCCTCCACGGCCCGGGGCGGCGCGCGCAGCCCTCGCTCCTCCAGGAGCGAGCGGACCAATTGCTCCCGCACCTGGAAGAGGGCGTAGTCATCCAGGAAGGGGACGGGGATGAGGGGCGTCAACCCGGAGGCGACGGCATGCAGCGCCACGCGCCCCAGGGGCGGAGACGACGGAGGGCTCGGCGTGGGGCGGGGGCTCGGCTCGCTCATCACTCATCTCTATGCGAAATCCGGCGGGCGATTGCGTCAGGCCTTCGGCCCGCTCGGCCGGTGGACGGACAGGCTCAGCCCTGACGCGAGCCGCGCGCGTGGGGCAGGAGGACGGAGTACAGGGTGCTCATGACGGGCGTGGGGACGCCGAGCGCATGCCCGCGCCGCGCCACCGTGCCCTGGAGGTACTCGACCTCCAGCGGCTTGCCCGCATCGAAGTCCACCATCATCGACGGGCGAATCTCCGGGGCCATCGCCTCCATGAAGCGCACCACGTCGTCGGGACGCGTGGGGGTGGAGACGCCCTCGGCGGCGGCGACGCGGAGCACCTCTGCGACGGCCTCGCGGAAGACGTCCCGGAAGAAGGGGCCTGCTCTCAAGGGTCCAATCGAGGAGCGCGCCGCGGTACAGAAGCCGGCCATGGTGGCGAGGAAGGCGAGCTTCTCCCAGAGGGGCGCGCGGATGTCGGCCACCGCCTCCGTGTTGAGCCCCGCCTGTGCGAGCACTTCGCGCAGCGCCTGGACGCGCGAGGACACGCGCGAGATGTCCCCGAAGGCCTCCCCCAGCACCACCCGGTGCAGCGTGCCCGCCTGGCGGATGACGCCGGGCTCGGCGATGGCGGTGGAGACGTAGGTCGTCCCTCCGATGACGACGGGCTCGCCCACGGCGGCCGCCACCTCGGAGGGGCTGTCCACGCCGTTCTGGAGCGTGACGACCACCGCGCTGGAGCCTCCGAGCGCGGGACGCTCCGACGCGGCGAGCAGCGTCTTCACCTGGGGCAGCACGCTGGCGACGTCGTAGTTCTTCACCGCCAGCACCACCACGTCCACCGGCCCCAGCCGCGCGGCGTCCTCCTCGGCGCGGACAGGGACGGTGAAGTCTCCCTCCTGGCTGAGGATGGTGAGGCCCTTCTCCCGCATGGCCTTCAAGTGCGAGCCGCGCGCGAGGAAGCCCACCGCATGGCCCGCGCGCACCAACCTCGCGCCGTAATAGCCGCCCACTCCACCCGAACCGACGATGGCGAATCGCATGGCTCGCGAGGATAGCGAGGCGCCGTCACTCCCGCAGGAGTGTTTCGACGGCGCCTCGCACTGAAATCATGTCTCAGCCCGCCAGCGGTCGGATCCGCGCCCCGGTGTCCCAGCCCAGGGCCCCGGACGCGGCGAGAACTTCGGCGCTCGGCGTTCCCGCCTGGGCGATGAACTCCGCGGCGGCCTCCGGCGAGGCGCAGGCGCCGAGGATGCGCTCGGGAATCATGAAGGCGCTGACGATGGCGTCGGCCACCCGGTTGTCCCGGCTGCCCGCGACGAGCAGGTCGATGACGTGCGGCGGAGGCGGCTGCAGGAGCGCGTTGGTCCAGTCCGTCGCCGGGGCCACGGCGGCCCACATCCGCGTCTCCGTGTCGCGGCAGAACTTCTCGTCGAAGGGGCGCTCGGACAGGAGCGCGTCCTGGATGGCGATGGCCAGCGTGAAGGCGGAGGCCGACGCGGCGTTGGCGCCCTGGCCCGCGATGGGGTCGTTCGTCACGTGCGTGTCGCCCACCGTCATCACGAAGCGGCCCTCGCCCACCTGGGCCCAGGCGCGGCGCACCATGGGCGTGAAGCCGCCCTGGAGGAAGTCCAGCGGTCCACGGACGCCGAACTCCGTCGGGTCGATGCGCTCGTACGTCGCGGGCGCGTGGCGGCGCATCAGTTCCAACAGCATCTTGTCGAAGCCGGCCGGGTCGTCGTCTCGCTTGCGGGAGATCATCGATGCCAGCTCGGTGCCAGGAATCGCCTCGATGAGCGTGCTGGGAACGCGGCCGTGCCGGGTGATGATCTGCGATTCGAAGACCTCACCCTGGCCCGGCACCAGGTTGACGTGCATGCCGAAGGGCTCCGGCATCCGCAGGCCCTTGAGCATCGCGGCGAACAGCACGCGCGGCGGCTTGTCGTGCGGCGACAGCTCCGGCACGCGCGGAAACAGCGTGTTGAGTCCGCTTCGCCCGGTGGCCACCACCACCAACGCGTGGCGGCGCGTCAGTCCCTCCAGCGCGGCCAGATCCACCGGCATCACCTCCAGCCGGCCGCCCCGCTCCACGAAGGCCTCCGCGAGCCGGGGCTGATAGAGGCGATAGTCCACGCACAGGCTGGGCTCGCTCACCCGCCCCTTCAGGCTGAACGGGTGCGGCCCGTGGACGTGGATGGCGCAGCGGTTCATCGCCAGCTCGGGCGCGCCCCAGAAGTCCACATACAGCTCCCGCTCCCGCGTGCGTGTGGGCGCATGGTGGGTCACGGTGTTCAGAAGTCGGCCCGTGCGAAGGGCGTCTGGCTCCTGCTCCGCGTAGAGCGTGACGGGAATGCCCTGCGAGAGAAGCTTCAGACCCAGGTGCAGACCGGCAGTGCCGGCGCCGACGATTCCGATGCTCGCCATCTGTCTCTCCTTCACATTTCCTGACTTGAAAGACTTTGAGTCAGGACCGCCCCTCAGGGGATGTGGGGTTCCCCGGGTGTTCCGGGGTGCGCAAGGCTCCATATCACAATGCGAATGGAGTTCTTTAGACTGGTCATACCCCGAGTCTTAGGACCATGGGGGTCCCCAGGCACCCGTTCGCGATTGGACCGTTGGGTTCCGGGTTGGGTACGGACAGTCGACGGCCCTACAGTCGAGGGATGAGCGCGGCTCTCGACGTGGTGCTGGAAGTGGGTGACGTCACCGAGATGAAGGCAGACGTTGCCTTGTTCAAATATGCACAAAGGCTGTACGGCGCCTCCGGCGAGGCCTCGCGGCGACTGGCGGCCGCGGGGGTGGCGCCCGAGCAACTGGCGGTCCAGCCGGGTGAGCACCGCTTCCTGGAGACGCGCGGCGCGCTGGCCTCGCCCCTGGCGCTCTTCGTGGGCACGGTTCGCCTGGGCGCGTTCGGCTACCACGAGATTCGTCAATTCACCCTGCGCGCGCTGAAGGCGTTGGAGGCGCAGCCCCACCTGAAGCACGCGGCGGGCACGGTGCACGGCCCCAACTACGGGCTGGACGAGGACGAGGCGGTGCTGGCCTTCGTGGGCGGGCTCATCGAGGCCTTCCAGCGCGGCACGGGCCCCAAGGGGTTGGAGCGCTTCACGGTGGTGGAGCTGGACATGCGCCGCGCGCTGCGGCTGCGCAAGACGCTGGAGCGGGGCCTGGGGGGAACGCCCGGCGTGGAGCCGTTGCCGGGAGGCGGCTTCCGGGTGCGGCGCAACAGCGCCTTCGTGCAGGCGCCGTCCATGGCGAGCGCGGGCACGGTGTCCATGGCGAAGCCGCATGCCTTCGTGGCCATGCCCTTCGCGCCCGAGCTGGAGGACACGTACCACTACGGCATCCAGGGGCCGGTGAATGCGGCGGGGCTGTTGTGCGAGCGCGTGGATCAGGCCGTGTTCGATGGACCCATCATCCAGCGCATCAAGGAGCGCATCGACACGGCGAAGGTCGTCATCGCGGACCTGTCGCTGGCCAACCCCAACGTGTACCTGGAGGTCGGCTATGCGTGGGGCAAGGGGCGGCCCACGCTGCTCCTGGTCCGCGACGTGAAGGAGCTGCGCTTCGACGTCGCGTCCTACCGGTGCATCGTCTACCGCAACATCCGCGACCTGGAGTCGATGCTCTCGCGGGAGCTGGGGCGGCTCGACAAGCTGGTGTGAGGCGGACTACCAGCCGCGCGCGGCGACGGGCCAGTTGGCCGTCACGGTGTCGCCGCGCAGGACGTGCAGCCGTTCGTGCAGGTTGACGGCGGCGCAGACGTGGTTGGGGACGACGCGCAGGCGGTCTCCCACGCGGGGACGCCAGGATGTGTTGGAGACGTCGAGCAGGCCGTGCTCCTCGGAGACGCTCCGGACGACGAGCTCCGGCCTGTCCAGCAGGGCGCCGTAGCCGCCCGCCGGCGCGAGTCCTTCTTCCTTGGCCAGGGCCTTGGAGCCCGCGTCGACCACCACCTGTCCGGGGACGGCGGTGCTCACCACCGTCGTGAGGACGGAGAAGGCACAGTCACTCCACGCGCACGCGCCGAGCGCGGCGGTGTTGCGGTCATTCAGCACGTTGATGCCCGGGCGGATCTCCGTCAGGCCTTCCACCTCGTGTGAGCGCCACAGCATGGGCGTGGAGCCTCCGCTCACGACTTCGGGGCGGAGGCCCTCGGCGGCGAGCGCGTCCACGAACTCACGCACCCGCGCGGCCTGCTCCCTCACCGCGGATTCCTGTTGCTCCACCGGCGCGCGCACGTGGCCCGGATAGAAGATGACGCCTCGGTACGTCACGGAGGGCATGGCGCTGATTCGACGGGCCAGGGCCACGGCGTCGGCCGGCGTCTGCACGCCCACGCGACGCATGCCCAGGTCCAGCTCCACCAGCACGCCCACGGTGCGGCCCGCGTCATGGGCCGCGCGAATCAAGCCCTCGAGCACCTCCGCCGAGTCGAGCGCCACCGTGAGGCTCGTGCCGCGGGGCAGGGCCATGAGCCGCGCGAGCCTGCCTGTGCCCACGGGGGGATAGGCCAGCAGCACGTCATCGGAGACGGTGGCCATGAGCTCGGCTTCGCGCGGGGTGGCGACGGTGACGCCCACGGCTCCGGCGGCGAGCTGGAGCGCGGTGAGCTCCGCGGTCTTGTGCGTCTTCGTGTGGGGGCGCCAGTGCAGGCGGTGCTCGCGCGAGTACGCGGCCACGCGCCTCAGATTGGCCTCCACGCGGTCCAGGTCCACGAGGGCGGCGGGAGTCGTGAGCGCTTCGAGCGGGAGCAGGTCCATGCCGCGCAATCTGTCACCGCGCGCGTTGACGCTCCAGGTGTCCGTGGGCGCCGTTCGACATGACGAGGCCCGCCGAGAGCCCGGAGTATCTCCTCCGGGCCCAGGCGGGCCTCACGACAGCGCGAAGGCGCGGCGCGCTACTGCGGCTTGGGCGCCGCCACCTTCTTCGCGGGCGGCAGGTACTTCACGCCGAGCTGGCTGAAGATGAAGGAGTACGCGTCCACCTCCTCCTCGATGCGGGAGTTGAGCGGGGTGCCGGAGCCGTGGCCCGTCTCCGCGTCGGCGCGCAGGAGGATGGGGTTCTTGGCCGACGTGGCCGTCTGCATCCGGGCGACCATCTTCCGCGAGTGGAACGGGTCCACGCGCGGGTCATTGGCGCCGGAGGTGAAGAGCACGGGCGGGTACTTCACGCCGTCCTTCACGTTGTGGACGGGCGAGTACGCCAAGAGCGCCTTGAACTGCTCGGGGTCCTTCACCGTGCCGTACTCGGTGACGTTGAACTGGCCGTTGGACGTGCGCTCCGAGCGCAGCATGTCGTAGAGGCCCACGCGGGCCACCACGGCGCCGTACGCCTCCGGGTGCTGGGTGACGACGGCGCCCATCAGCAGTCCGCCGTTGCTGCCGCCCTGGATGGCCAGCTTCTTGGGCTGCGTGTACTTCTGGTCCACCAGCAGCTTCGCGCAGGCGTAGAAGTCGTCGAAGACGTTCTGCTTCTTCGTCAGCGAGCCCTCGGCGTGCCACTTCTCGCCGAACTCCGAACCGCCGCGCAGGTTGGCGATGGCGTAGACGCCGCCCTGCTCCAGCCACAGGCCCGCCAGCGGGCTGAAGCCCGGGCTGATGGAGATGTTGAAGCCGCCGTAGCCGGTGAGCAGCGTGGGGTTGTTGCCGTTGAGCTTCGTGCCCTTCTTCTTGAGGATGGTGAGGGGGACCTTGGTGCCGTCCTTCGACGTGGCCTCGGCGCGCACCACCTCCACGTCACTGACGTCCAGCGGCGAGGTCTTGGCCAGGGCCGTCTTGGTCACCTTGCCGTCCGCGGCGGTGAAGCGGTACCAGGCCTGCGGCTGCACGAAGCTGGAGTTGCTGAAGTAGATGTCGTCGCCACCCGCGCTCACCAGTCCGCCCACCGAGGACACCGGCGGGGTGGGGACCAGGCCCAGGTCCTTGCCCTTCAGGTCCACCATGCGCAGCTGCGACGGGCCGCCGAGCTGCTCGCTCACATACAGCCGCGACTTCGTCGGGAAGAAGCCCTGGACGCTGGCCTCACCCTCGGGCAGCAGCACCGTGGCCTTGTCCAGCGTCGGCGTGGCCAGCGCCAGGCGCAGCACCTTGCCGCGCGGCGTGTCCTGCCGGCTGAGCAGGTAGAGGGCGCCGTCGTGGCCGAACCGGGCGCGGATGACCTTGTCCGCGAACTTCGTCACCTGCGTCCACTTCCCGTCGGGGCCGTGGAGGTACAGCATGAACTCGCCGCCGTCGCCGTTGGCGACCATCGCCTTGACGTACTTGCCATCGGGCGACGTCTCCAGCTCCGTCATGGCGATGCGCGGGAAGTCCTTGCCCAGCGCGTACGTGTCCTGCTCCGTGGGCGTGCCCAGCTTGTGGAAGTACACCTGCTGGAAGAAGTCGCGGTCCGCCGCGGGACGCTCCTCGCCGCGCGGATAGCGGGTGTAGAAGTAGCCCGTCCCGTCCGCGTTCCACGCGAGCCCACCGCCCGCCGTGCCGCCGTTGACGCGGGGCACCACCTCGTTCGGCAGCGGCTTGCCCGTGGCCACGTCGTAGACGGAGACGTCACCGCTCTCCGTGCCGTTCTTCGACAGCGACACCGCCAGCTTCTTGCCGTCCAGCGTGGGCTCGATGAAGTCGATGGTGGTGTGACCCGACGGGTCGATGACCATGGGGTCCAGCAGTGAGCGCTCCTTCGACGTGTCGTCCGGGGAGCCGATGACCACCACGTACGGCTGCTGCCGGGGCGGCTGCATCTTGATGCCGACGAGAGTGCCGTTGGCCTCCGTCAGTCCCCCGTAGCCCGGGGACTTCCAGGACAAGAGCTCGGAGACGCGCTGACGGATGCCCTCGCGGCCCGGCAGCTTGTCCAGGATGGCTCGCGTGTGGGCGTTCTGCCCGTCGTTCCACTGCTTCACCTTCGCGTCGTCGGTGGCCTCCAACCACTGGTAGGGGTCCTTCACCTCCGTGCCGTGGTAGGTGTCGACGACCTCCTGCTTCTCGGTGACGGGCGGCTTGGACGCGCCCTTGCCGGCGGCCGGGGACGTGAGTGGCAGCAGCAGTGCCGCCGCGGCCATTGCGGTTGTCAGCTTCATGTTCACCTCGAGGATGGGAAAGCGGGCGCAGCCTGCCACGTCCCATCTCCCATGGCGCTCTTCCCGACAGGGGAATGTCGTGATGGGACGGGTGTTCCCTCGGGTTGCCGCCAGGCGTGCGGTGCGTCAAACCCGCCGGGGAATTCGAGGACGCCCCACGTCAGGGCGCGCGCAGGGGCAGCTCCACCAGCGCGGCGGCGAAGCGGTCGAAGGCCTCATTGGCGGGGAGGGCGGTGCTCTCGTCCATGTTGCCGAGCATCAGGGCGAAGACGACGCGGGGATGCTCGGCGTCGCCGGGTCGGTCCACCACGCCCGCGAAGCACTTCTGGCCGGAGAGCGTGCCCGTCTTGGCGCGGATGCGGCCCGCGGTGAGGGGCGTGACGGGGCGGGTGGCCAGCGTGCCGTCGACGCCGGCCACGGGCAGGCTGTCCACCAGCGCGTCACCGTAAGGCTCTCGCAGGCTGGTGAAGAGCACGCGCGCCAGGCCTCGTGCCGTGGCCAGGTTGTAGCGGGACAGGCCGCTGCCATCGACGGGGCGCAAGTCGCGAGCGGGGATGCCGCGACGGGTGAGCTCGTCCGCGAGCGCGGTGCTCAGCGTGGCGTAGCCCTCCGTGCCGCTTCTCTCGCGAGCGAAGCGCAGGCCCAGGCGCTCCGCGTAGAGGTTGAGGGACTCCTTGTTGGTGGCCTTCACCAGCTCCGACAGGGGCGGGCTGACCAGCGTCACGAGCGGCTCCGGCACGGGCGGACGCAGGGGGCCGGGGGCCTCCAGGGTGGCTGTCTC
>NZ_JABXEM010000006.1:0-96630 GCF_013372595.1 Myxococcus sp. AM011 | reverse complement strand
GTGAAGCCCCAGGCCCCGGCAACGCGCGGCGACGCTCGCGACGTGTCCCTGTTCGACACGGGCGGCGTGCGCAAGCCGGTGGTGGCGCTGACCACCCCCGTCGCCCCCCAGGGGACGAAGGTCGCCCCGGGCACCTACCCCAGCGTCGCGGACGTGAAGGCCATCGCCTCCATCCAGGACCCGGTGGCGCGCAACTACGCGATTACGCAGGGCTACTCTGACTTGTCCAACGGACTGGGTCAGATGCTCGGCAAGGACAACGCCAACTGGTCCACCTTCGCGACGTGGGCGTCCAAGCAGGCGGGCGTGAGCATCCGCAACGAGGACATGCCCAAGTTCCTGACCGATGCGCTCAAGGGCGCCAGCGACATGGCCGGGCCGCTGAAGAAGGTGGACGACGTGCTGCGCAAGCTGGGCCTGCCCGCGCTGCCCCTGGCGGACATCGCCGCGGCCGGCAGCGAGGCACTCAACAACGTCAGCAAGTCGATTGCGGACGGCAACCAGTTCGTCTTCAACGAGGTGGGCCAGGAGTTCGCCCGCTTCATCGAGACCTTCCAGGGCGACACGTCCTACGACGCCGCCAAGACGGCGAAGTACCTGGACGGCTTCGGCAAGGACAAGCCGCTCCTGAAGGAGGCCTTCGGCGACTACACCAAGGCCATGTTCGAGAAGGACCCGAACAAGAAGGCGGAGCTGATGCTGCTGGCCAATGACCGGATTGGCCTGCACGAGCAGACGCAGCTACAGAAGCACGTGGAGAAGGCGCTCAACGCGCCGGTGAAGGACACCTTCCGGAACATCCTCAAGCAGAGCATCGAGGGCGGCATCAACGCGCTGCCCTTCCCCGCCAAGCTCGCGGGCAAGGCCGCCCTGAGGACGGGCCTCGTGGACGCGGCGCTCAACCCCCTGGTCGACGCGACGGCCTCCGTGTTCCGCCGGGTCGCCACCGAGCACATGATGAAGCTCGCGGTGCCGGGCGGCGCGCTGAAGCTGGGCAACGATTTGCCCCCGCCTCCGGGCATGGAGACCACGCTCTTCCCGCCGCACCTGCGCTCCATCGAGAACCCGGAGCTGCGCGCCCTCCTGGGCAAGCTGGACTCCAGCTCCGACAGCCTCAAGGGCACCGCGGCCAAGGACTGGAGCAAGCTGGACCAGCGGATGAACTACATCATCGACCTGTTCCGCACCCGCCAGCAGGACCCGCACCTGTTCGACGCGCCGTTCGGCAAGACGGGCACCACCTACCCGCTGCCCGCCACCCAGCAGCGCGCGGGCTGAAGTCCCTCGGGGCGCCCCGTCAGCACGGGCGCCCCGACGTCACACCTCGTCCACCACGAACTGCTCCAGCCGGGCGATGCCCAGCTTCTTCATCCGGCTCTGGAGCGTGGAGGGCTTGAGGCCCAGGAGCGCCGCCGCACCGCCCGGGCCGTAGACGCGGCCCCGCGTGAGCGACAGCACCCGCAGGATGTGCTCGCGCTGCACCGCCGCCAGCGTCAGCACCGAGCCGGGCTTCATCGTCGCGTCCAGCACGCTCGGCACCGCCGACTCCACCTGCGCCACCGCCGAAGCGCTTCCGCCGTGAGCCACCACGTCGAACGAGGACGGACCCAGCTCCGTGCCCTTCGTCAGGATGGTGGCGCGCTCCAGCGCGTTGGCCAGCTCACGCAGGTTGCCCGGCCAGTCATACGACTCCAGCTTCGCCAGCCCCGCTGGTGACACGCGCATGCCGCGCCGCCCGGTGCGCCGCGCCTGCTCCTCAAGGAGGAATGTACACAACTGCGCCAGGTCCTCGCGCCGCTCGCGCAGGGGCGGCAGCCGCAGCGGGAAGACACTCAGCCGGTAGTAGAGGTCCTCGCGGAAGCGCTTCTCGGCAATCGCGCGGTGCAGATCCACATGCGTGGCCGCGAGGATGCGCACGTCCGAGCGCACCGTCTTGTCGCTGCCCACCGGCTCGAACGCCTTCTCCTGGAGCGCGCGCAAGAGCTTCGCCTGCAGCTCGACGGGCAGCTCGCCCACCTCGTCCAGGAGCAGCGTGCCCCCGCTCGCCATCTGGAAGCGGCCCGCGCGGTCCTTCGTCGCGCCGGTGAAGGCGCCCTTCACGTGGCCGAACAGCTCGCTCTCCAAGAGGCCCGCCGGAATCGCCGCGCAGTTGAGCGTGACGAAGGGCTGGTCCGCGCGCGAGCTCCACTTGTGGATGGCCCGCGCCAGCCGCTCCTTGCCCGTGCCCGTCTCGCCGGTAATCAGCACCGGCGTGTCCGTCTCCGCCACCTGCCGCGCCCGCCGCGCGAGGTCCCTCATGACAGGGCTCAGCGACGCCTCCAGGATGCCCTCGGACTCTCCGCCGAGCTGCGCCTCCAGGAGCTTCGCGTGCGCGTGCTCCTGGTGGTGGAGTCGCTCGAAGGTCGCCCGCTGCTCGGCCGCCTGGAGCGCCGTCGCGAGCATCTGCCCGTAGACCTCCACCAGGTCCACCACCGGCTGCGGGTACGTCTCGCACTCGGCGCGGTCCAACGTGAGCACGCCATAGGTGCGCTCGCCCGCGCACAGCGGCACCACCATGCACGCGTGTCCCGGCGGCAAGTCGAGCACGCCGTCGAACGGGTCTCCGTCCCCGTGCGAGTGGTCCTCCTCCGTGAAGGCCCGCGCCCGCCGCGTCTCCAGCGCCACGCGCAGCGAAGGGAAGTCCGACAGAGTCAAAGCGTGGTGGCGCACCTTCGCGTTGGCCAGCGGACCGCGCGCCGCCACCGACACCAGCTTGCCGTCCCTCAACAGGAACAGCGTCGCCAGGTCGAAGCGCACCACGCGCGTCAACCAGTCCAGTCCTCGACGAAGCAGCTCATCCACCGAATCCTCGGTGGTTGCCAGCTCGACCAGGTCCCGAGCATCCTTCGCGCCCTCGGTTGGCGCTGACAGTTCATCCGACATGAGGCATGAATAATAGCGCTCCACCGAAATTGCAGTGGCGTCCATCACCGACATTTCGTTATTCACCGTCCCAGCAACACCGGCCAGTGGGGGTCAGAAGTCAAACCCCTGGAATCATTGAAGACGATTGACTGGCACGAGGTCTGCTGTAGCCGTTAGCAGAAGACACCTTCCCGAGGGTCCCCCCCGGACCCCACAACCCAAGGAGCAGTACATGCTGACCGTTGGCGACAAGATTCCGAGCTTCAAGGTCAAGGCCACCGTGAGCCTGGAGAAGGGCAAGGAGTTCCAGGAGATCACGAACGAGACCTACAAGGGCAAGTGGCTGGTGCTGTTTGCCTGGCCCAAGGACTTCACGTTCATCTGCCCCACGGAGATCGCGGAGTTCGGCAAGAAGAACAAGGACTTCAATGACCGTGACGCGCAGGTGCTGGGCCTGAGCACGGACAGCGAGTTCGTGCACCACGCGTGGCGCACGCACCACCCGGACCTCAAGGGCCTGCCCTTCCCGATGCTGGCGGACCTGAAGCACGAGCTGTGCAACGCGCTGGGCATCCTCCACAAGGAGGAGGGCGTGGCGCTGCGCGCGACGTTCATCGCGGACCCCGAGGGCATCATCCGCCACGTGACGGTCAACGACCTGTCGGTCGGCCGCAACGTCTCCGAGACGGTCCGCACCCTGGACGCGCTCCAGACGGACGAGCTGTGCCCGTGCAACTGGAGCAAGGGTGAGGAGACCCTGACCCAGAAGCTGGCGAAGGCGGGGTAACGCGTCATGGCCTCGCTCGAAGTCGTCCGCTCCGAACTCGCGGACGCCCACAAGGACACCCGCCTCAACCTCCAGGCAGTCCTGGAAGGTGGCAGCCTCACCCCCGAGCAGCGCTGGGGCGTGGCTGTCGCATCGGCCTACGCCGTTCGGAATGACCGGCTGAAGGAAGCGATGCTCAACGAGGCGCGGAAGGCACTCGCGAACCCCGAGCCCATCATCGAGGACGCGCGTGCAGCGGCGTCGCTGATGGCGATGAACAACGTGTACTACCGCTTCCGGCACATGATCGGGAAAGAGTCGTACTCGACCAAGCGCGCCGGACTGCGGATGAACAGGCTCGCGCAGGTGCTGACCAACAAGGTGGACTTCGAGCTGGTCTGCCTCGCGGTCAGCGCCATCAACGGCTGCGAGATGTGCATGCAGTCCCACGAGAAGGTCGTCCTCGAGGGCGGCCTCTCCGAGGACCAGGTGCACGACGCGGTGCGAGTCGCGGCGGTCATCCACGCCGCGGCGGTGGGCCTGGAGTCTTAAGCCTCGCACCCGCGAGTCATTCGTTGTGCTTCACCCGCGCCCTCCGGTGGAAACACCGGGGGGCGCTCCGTTTGCGGGCGACGCGCATCTGAATGAGCGTCCGACACGAACGAGAACGAAAGGAAGACTCTCATGTACAAGAGCCCCAGTCCCCTCCCCGAGAAGACCCGCGCAACCATCGTCGAATCGCTCAACGCCCGACTGGCGGATGGGTTGGATTTGCACTCGCAAATCAAGGTGGCCCACTGGAACATCAAGGGCCCGCAGTTCGCGGCGCTGCACCCGCTGTTCGAGACCTTCGCCGTCAGCCTCGCCAATCACAACGACTCCATCGCCGAGCGCGCGGTGACGTTGGGAGGCAAGGCGTTCGGCACCAGCCGTCACGTGGGCAAGGCCAGCCGTCTGCCTGAGTACCCGCAGGAGACGACGCGCGACATGGAGCACGTGAAGCTGCTCGCCGAGCGCATCGAAGTCTATCTGGAAGGCCTGCGCGACAGCCGCAAGCTCTTCGTCGAGGTGGATGACGCGGACTCCGAGGACCTGGCCACGGGCATCATCGTGGAGTTCGAGAAGCACGTCTGGTTCCTGCGCGCGTCGCTCGAAAGCTGAGGCCCATGACACCCGGGGCGAAGGCGCCGTGAGTGTGCACGGCGCTATACGCTCTCAGCGGGCCCGAGGGAGCCCGTGGCGCCTGTTTTCGCGGTGTTGGCGAGGGGCACGAGGGTTGCTCTACCAGGGCGCACCCCGCCGCGACGAAGCGGCCCGGGCACCCTTGGAGACGTCCCCGTGCGAACCCTCATTGGCCTCTCTGTCGCCCTCCTGCTCACCGCGTGTGGTGGCGGTGCGCCTCCGGAAGAAGTGATTGAAGCCGCCAAGGCGCGTGTGGAGCGCGTCGTCGCCGCGGGGCACATGACACGGGGCGCGCTGGAGGTGCTCGGCTTCATGCCCGTGTACACGTGCGGAGAGCCGCGCCGCGCGTTCCTGAATGTCGCGGTGCCGGACGTGAGCACGCGGCTGGCGTGCGCCACCGCCACCCTGGAGCGGTTCGACGCCGTGACGGACGGCGTGGTGCTCTCGTTCAACGGGCCGGACTGCGAGGTCCACGGCCTGCGCCTCGAGGGCCGCGCCTTCTTCAAGTACAGCGGCGGTGAGGACCGGATGGAGGTGTCCGTGGACCTGCGCCAGTTGCGCGTGGACGGCGCGGTGTTGCCCGCCGAGGTCGGCTACGGCACCTGCGGCGACCAGACGAGCGTCTGGGCGAAGGCGGCCGGCGACGTCCCGGGACGTCCGGGCCACACGGTGCGCGTGGACGCGCGGGTGGGCAAGCGCGCGGGGATGCCGCTGTTGGGCGGCTCCTCGCTGGTGCTCGACGGTGAAGGCGAGCTCACGGGCCCGGAGGGCGTGGACAAAATCACGCTCCAGACGCTCCAGTACGAGGTGGGCGAGTACCTCCCCAAGGAGGGCACGGCCATCCTGGAGACGGCGGACGGGCGCTACGTGAAGGCAGAGTTCCAGCCCGGTCTGTGGCGGCTGGGCAAGGTGGAGGTGACGGTGGATGACCACTCGTCGGTGACGGTGCCCATCTTGCGGTAGCGAGGGCTTGCGCGCGCGTCGTCGCTTTCCGCTAGGGTTCCCGGCCGTGAGCGACGACGTCACGATTCCCGCATTCCGCACCGTGCCTCGCACGGGCGTCATCTACGTCACCGCCGAGGCTACGCGCCGAGGCTACCGTTCCAGCGACCCTGACTGGTGCAACCTGGGCCAGGGGCAGCCGGAGACGGGAGACCTGCCCGGCGCTCCACCGCGCCTGAACACGGTGAACATCGACGTGGCGGACATGGAGTACGCCCCGGTGGCGGGCCTGTGGGACGTGCGAGAGGCCATCGCCAGCCTCTACAACCGCCTCTACCGCCGGGGCCTCCCCAGCCAGTACAGCGCGGAGAACGTGTGCCTGTCCGGCGGCGGGCGCGCGGCCCTCACCCGCGCGGCGGCGAGCCTGGGCTCCATCAACCTGGGCCACTTCCTGCCGGACTACACGGCCTACGAGGAGCTGCTGGACGTCTTCAAGGCGTTCACCGCCATCCCCATCCTCCTGGAGGGCGAGCGCGGCTACGCCTTCACCCACGAGGACCTGCGCCGCGAGGTACAGGGTCGCGGCCTGTCCGCGCTGCTCTTCTCCAACCCGTGCAACCCCACCGGCAAGCTGGTGCAGGGAGATGAGCTGGCGCGGTGGGTGGGCGTGGCCCGCGAGCAGGAGTGCGTGCTGCTCATCGACGAGTTCTATTCGCACTACATCTGGACGGGCCGCCCCGGGCACCTGCCGGTGGAGAGCGCCGCGCGCTACGTGGAGGACGTGAACAAGGACCCCATCGTCCTCTTCGACGGCTTCACCAAGAACTGGCGCTACCCGGGCTGGCGCATGACGTGGACGGTGGGGCCCCGGCAGGTGATTGAGGCCGTCTCCAGCGCGGGCAGCTTCCTGGACGGTGGCGGCAGCCGGCCGTTGCAGCGCGCCGCCATCCCGCTGCTCCAGGAGGAGCCCGTCATCGCGGAGACGCTGGCCATCCACACGGCCTTCCGAGAGAAGCGCGACAGGTTCCACTCGCGCCTGGAGCGGCTGGGCATCCGCACGGACCGCGCGCCGGACGGGACGTTCTACGTCTGGGGCAACGTGTCCGGCCTGCCCGCGCCGCTCAACGATGGCATGGGCTTCTTCCGCGCCGCGCTGGAGCAGAAGATCATCACCGTGCCGGGCGAGTTCTTCGACGTGAATCCGGGCAAGCGCCGCGCGCGGCCGTCACGCTTCCGCGGCTACGTGCGCCTGTCCTTCGGTCCGTCCATGGAGGTGCTGGAGAAGGCACTGACGCGGCTGGAGGCCATGGTGTTGCAGCACAGCCGCACCTGACGCGAGAGCCAACACCTTCCGGAGCCAGCGCATCCCTGGCGGCTCCGGAGGGCAATGACATCCACCTGATGCTGGGCCACCTCGCATGAGACTTCCCGCCTCCCGGCTCGCGCTGCTCGGCGTCCTCTACTTCGTGCAGGGCCTGCCCTTCGGCTTCCAGGCCACCGCGCTGCCCGTGTATCTGCGGGAGCAGGGGGTATCGCTCACCGCGCTGGGCTTCGCGGGGGTGCTCGCGCTGCCGTGGGGACTCAAGGCGCTCTGGGCGCCGCTGGTGGACCGGTATCACTCCGCGCGGCTCGGGCGTCGCAGGTCCTGGATTCTGCCCATGCAGGCGGGCCTGACGCTCACCTGCGCGGCGGCGGGCCTGCTCGTGTCGGATGGGGGCTCGCTGAAGGTCCTCCTCGGGCTCATCCTGGTGATGAACCTCTTCGCCGCCACGCAGGACATCGCGGTGGATGGGCTCGCGGTGGACATGCTCAAGCCGGAGGAGCTGGGTCTGGGCAACTCCGTGCAGGTGGTGGGCTACAAGCTGGGGATGCTCACCGGCGGCGGGCTCCTGGTGTGGGCCAGCAAGTCCATCGGCTGGTCGGGGCTCTTCTGGGGCATGGCCGCGCTGTGCGCCGGCGCGCTCCTGGTGACGCTGCTCGCCCGCGAGCCACCTCCCCGTGAGGACTCGAGCGGGAGCGACGGTGTGTCGGCCCCGGAGGCGCGGCTGAGCTGGCGGCAACTGCGGGAGCGCATCGCCGCGGTGGTGATGAAGCCAGGGACGGGATGGGTGCTGCTCTTCATCGGCACGTACAAGTTCGGCGAGACGATGGCGGACGTGCTCTACAAGCCCTTCCTCGTCGACTCGGGCATTCCCGCCTGGCAGATAGGCCAGTGGGTGGGGACCTGGGGGAACGTGGCCTCCATCCTCGGCTCCGTCGGTGGAGGGCTGCTCGCCACGCGGCTGCCCATCGTCGGTGCCTTGACCCTCACGGCGTCGCTGCGCGTGCTGCCGCTCATGGGCCGCTGGTGGCTTGCGACTCACGGAGTCAGCGACGCGGGCGTCATCAGTGTGACGCTCGCGGAGGAGCTGGTGGGCGGCGCCCTCACGACGGTGATGTTCGCGTTCATGATGTCGCGCGTGGACCGGCGCATCGGAGCCACGCACTACACGCTGCTGGCGAGCCTGGAGGTCTGGGGCAAGGCGCCCGCCGCGCCACTCGCGGGGTGGCTCGCGGACCCCATCCACGGGCTTGGGCTTGGCTACGCACCTGTGTTCCTGCTCGGCGCCGCGCTGTCCGTGGCCTTCCTCGCGTTGCTGATACCCATCCGTCACCAACAGTCGCGTCAGGGTTCAGCGACGACGGCATTTCCCTGAGCCGTTGTCGTCACCTGAAATCAAACAGGAATGTCAGACGCGGGTGTTAAGTGCTTACCCGCAGTTCCCCCTTTGTGGAGGTACATTCTTGTCTTCATTCCTGAAGTCGTTCCTGGGCGGCGTCGTGCTGCTGACCGCGCCCCAGGCCTTCGCAGACAGCACCACCACGATTCCCGCCTTCAACGCGGCGATTGCCACGGCCCGGACGTCGAACAGCCCCGGTGGCACCACGGTGCGCCGCGCGGAGATGAAGACCGCGGTCGACGTGTTCCTCTACGATGACGGCCAGGTGGATGCCGCCGAGCGAGCCTTCCTGGGCGCCCGCATCAACGACCTGGTGTTCAACATCGGCGTCACCGCCACCGCGCAGAAGTACATGATTGACGTCCACGAGCTGAACGACGGCGCCACCACCCACGCGCCGCTGTGGCTCGACCCCATGACCCAGACGCCCGAGGTGCTGTTCGGGGCGACGGGAGCGCTCGCGGCGTCCTCCTCCATCATGGAGGGCAACATCCCCAGCGGGCAGGGCGTGGCCAATCAGCGGACGCTGAACTACAAGGCCGCCGCCGCCTTCGGGTTGCAGGGCGCGGGGAAGTTCACCCCCATCACCGTGCAGGAGCTGCTCGCGAAGCTCTCCGCGCACGTCATCAGCGGCACGCCGAACGCGGATGAAGTGGATGGCGCGCTGGGGCTCATCACGCAAGTCTCGCGCAACAGCAACCGGCTCTATACCGCGAGTTGGTCCTGCCAGACCTACTGCGGCGGGAGCGGCCCGAGCGACCAGGGTGGCTACTTCATCGCGGCGGTGAGCACGGACCGCCAGTTCGTGCGCATGGTGCGCGTGACGACCTGGTCGGATTAGTCGTCATTCAGCGCCGTACTCGCAGCTCGAGGCCCGCGGGAGGGAAGGTTCCTCCCGCGTGGGTCCACTCGAGTCGCACCTGACGGCGGTCCTCGGGCGGAAGCTCGAGGACCGCCAGCACCCTGCCCTCTCCTCGTTGGTTGACGCGGACGTCCACACGCTCGCCGTCGACCTTCATCGCCAGGCTCAGGACTCCGGCCTGGGGGAAGAAGCGCTCGGAGGGGTGGCGTCGCGGTGAGGTGAGCAGCAGCTCCACTTCGCGCGGCTCGGAGGCTTCGTTCTCCAGGGTGTAGGTCAGCTGGTAGGTGACGCCTCGGGCGCCGTCGTGGGTGCGCTCGCCGTGAGAGGACGTGGCGCGCAAGGAGGCCGAGGTCCCCGAGGTCGGCGTCAACGTCGGCGCGTCGGGGCCTGCGCCCGCGTTCCTGCGCGGCATGGACATGACGAGGTCGCCCGTGAGCGTTCCGGGTGACAGGCGCAGCGTGCGCTCACCGACGAAGACGCTGCCGGCTTCGAGCACGCCTTGGAGTGGGGGGAAGGACGTCGGTCCCGTGTCCTCGTCTCCCGCGGTGGCCAGTGGGTGCTCGCTCCGGGTGATGGCCGCGAGTTCGTCGGGCGTGAGGGGCTGGGGACTGGAGATGGTGGCCAGGCGGAACCTCGCGCCCGCATCCACCTGTCCCTTCGCGTCCAGGGCCGTGAAGTCCAGGAGGGCGGTGAGCGTGACACCCTTCGGGTGACGTGCATCGAGGACGACCACCGTGGCGCCGGGCTGCACGGTGAGGCGGCCCTCGAATGCGCCTCGGGTTCCCAAGCGCACGTCGTCGAGCTGGGACAGGTCGAGGTCTTCACGGATGAGCGGCTGGGACTGGCGCTCGGATTCGGAGCGGTCATCGAGGACGGCGTCGAGGAGACCCGAGGCGAGCACGGCTTGTGGACCTCGGAAGAACAGGCCCTGGGGGTGTGGTGTCTTGCCCTGTCCGGACTCCGCGTCGCTCAGGTTCGTGAAGTCCTCATCGAGGGGCTTCTGGTTCAACGGGTTGAAGGGCTCGCCACGTGAGTTCAGTGGGAACTGGGGCGTGAGGTACTTGGAGAAGAGGCCGCCTTTGACCTGGAGCTGGATGGGACGACCCGTCGTATTCCGGAGCACGACGGAACAGTGGCCCGTGCTCACGGAATCGGGCGGGGACGCGTCCACGCGCTGGACGGCGCGAAGGAAAAGGCGAGCCTGGCCGGAGAAGGTGTAGCCACCTTCACTCTTTCCGGGCACGAGCCGTCCCATGGTGGAGCCGAGGACTCCCCAGGTTCGAATCGTCTCCGGGCTCGCATGGACGAGCAGTGGGGCGCCCGTGAAGGAGCCCTCGATGGGCGTGAGGGCGGAGATGGGCAGCACCTCCGAGTCGAGGTCGCCCACGTTCAGCGGCGGGCGCGTGTGCGTTCGGACTTCCACGCGGGGAGCCGGAGCTTCGAGTTCGATGGACGGCGGCTCCGCGACGGTCGCTACTTTGGGAGGCTCCGCATTGTTCGCATCGGAGCGCAGAGGCGGAACCAGCGAGAGTACCCGGGCGGGACGACCCTTCGCGCGTGCATCGGGCGATGGACTCGCGGTCGACGTCTCTGATGGAGCAGCCTCCTCCACCATCTTGATTTGAGGCTGCTCGCCCTCTCGGGACTCCGCTTGTGGCTTTGCCTCGACGGGACTCTCGGGTGACTTCGTCTGTCCTTTACCCGCTGGCTTTGCCTGAGCCTTCGCGGCCTGCTTCGCCTCAGCCTTCGACACGTGCTCAGTCACGGCCTGTTTCGACTGCGCCTTCGCGCCCTGCGCGTTCGCGGCCTGCTTCGCCTGCGCCTTCACGCCCTGCGCATTCGCGGCCTGCTTTGCCTGGGCCTTGGCCCCCTGCGCATTCGCGGACTGCTTCGCCTGTGCCTTCGGAGCCGCTGCGGGCTCCGGCTTGCGTGCGGGCTTCTTCGCGGACTCCGCGCCTTGCCCGGCCGAGGGCTTTCCCCCCGCGGACGACGCACGGGGCGTCGGAGCGGCGGGTTTCGAGGACGAGCGTCGGGGTGGCGGCTTCGCGGGCGGCATGGTGGAGATCCTCACAGAGAACGCGGCCGGAGTCGCCTCGACTCGAACTTCCGTCCGCCAGGAACTCCTCCCGGCGCCCCGGAAGGCCGGCGAAAACCCCTCGCCAGCGGGTCTCCCCCACCCCGGCGCCCTCCTCCTCCAGGGCCCCGAGCCGCCTCACCTCACGCGCGCGCCCACTTGCGCCACGCCACGCCCGTGAGCGCGAGCACCCCAGCGGTGGGCAACAGCCACGGCGCCGCCCTCACGAGCCGGTGCTCCCAGACGTCCACCCGGTCCGCCAGGAGCAACATCATCCAGTGGCGCGCCTTGTGGTCCGGGTACCCGTAGGCCACCTTGCGCAGCAACCCGCTCAGCCCGCGCGGTGGCTGCGCGGTGCCGAACACCGGCGGGAAGCCGGCCCGGCCCTTGTGCTTGAACACGCGCACATCCGAGTGCTGCGGACGGATGGGCACACGCGCCCCCGCCATCGGTTGAGGCGCCCTCTCCATCGGCACGCCCGGGCGGCTGGAGGGCTCCAGGTCCACCGCTGCGCCAGGAATCGGTCTATCCGGCATGGTTCGGCTCCTTGTCGTCACGCATGACCAGGGGTGAGGACGCACTTGACGCAGCCGTCCTGCTTCTGGGCGAACAGGTGGTACGCCTTGGGTGCATCCTCCAGCGAGAAGCGGTGGGTGATGATGCCCTTCGCGTCGATGCGACCCTCGCGGATGTGCTCGAGCAGATGCGTCATGTACCGGCGCACGTTGCACTGGTTCATCCGCAGCGTCAGTCCCTTGTTCATCGCCGTGCCAATCGGCATCAGGTTCCACGGCGGGCCATACACCCCGACGATGGAGACATTGCCGCCCTTGCGCACGGTATCGATGCACCAGGTGAGCACCGTGGCCGCGCCGGCTTCGAGCTTCAGCCCCAGGCCCAGCACGCGCTGGCCCACCGAGCCCTCCGCCTCCATGCCCACCGCGTCGATGCACACGTCCGGGCCGCGACCGTCGAACAGGTCCTTCAGGTAGAGGACGATGTCCTCCACCTCCCGGAAGTTCACCGTCTCCACCTTCGCGTACCGCTCCGCGAAGTCGAGCCGGTACTGCACGCAGTCCACCGCGATGACCCGGCCCGCGCCCATCAGCCACGCGGACCTCATGGCGAACAACCCCACCGGGCCGGCGCCGAACACCACCACCGTCTCGCCGCCCTTGATTTCGCCCATCTCCGCGCCCATGTAGCCCGTGGGCAGGATGTCTCCGAGGAAGAGCGCCTCCTCGTCCTCCATGCCGTCGGGAATCTTCAGCGGCCCCACGTCCGCGAAGGGCACGCGCACGTACTCCGCCTGGCCACCGTCGTAGCCGCCCGTGGTGTGCGAATAGCCATACACCCCACACGCCACGTCGCTCGACGGGTTGCTGTTCTCACAGGACGCCGTGAGTCCGCGCTGACAGTAGAAACACGTGCCACAGGAGATGTTGAAGGGCACCACCACGCGGTCGCCCTTGTGCAGTTGGGTGACTTCGCTGCCCAGCTCCTCCACCACGCCGGTGAACTCGTGACCAAACGTGTGGCCCACGCGCGTATCCGGCACCAGCCCGTGCAACAGATGCAGGTCCGAGCCACAGATGGCCGTCCGGGTCACCTTGAGGATGACGTCCTGCGGGTGCTCCAAGCGAGGGTCTGGCTTGTTCTCCACTCGGACCTTGAAGGGTCCCTGGTACGTCAATGCGCGCATGAAAGGGCCTCTTTCCCGTTCCCATACGGGTGAGGACGCCGACGCTTCGCGGCAAGACGCACCGGAAGCAGGCCCTTGCCCGCTCTCTCTCCGGGAAGGAGCGCGCCACCGCTCAGTCGGCCACGGGCTCCACCGGGAGCTCCGTCGCCCGCCACAGATACCAGCTCACCACCGTGCGCCAGGGCCGCCACCGCTCGCCGTATTCCAGGAGCGCCTTGGGGCGCGGCATCTCCGGCAGCCCATACGCGAGCATGAAGCCCTTGCGCACGCCGAAGTCGTCCACCGGCAACACGTCCGGGCGACCGAGCCGGGAGATGAGCAGCATCTCCACCGTCCACTGGCCAATGCCTCGCACCTGCGTGAAATGCTCGATGAGCGTCGCATCGTCCATGCGCCGCACCTTGGACAAAGGAGGCACGGTGCCGTCCAGCGACTTGCGCGCCAGGTCCTGGAGCGCGGCCAGCTTGTTGGCGGACAGGCCCGCCTCGCGCAGCACCGGCTCCGTAACGGAGAGCAGCGCCTGGGGCGTGAAGTGCCGTCCCTTCCCCACGCGCTCACTGACGCGCGCGAAGATGGCGGCGGCGGCCTTGCCGTGGAGCTGCTGGTAGACGATGGACTCCGCCAGCGCGGCGAAGGGGCTGTGCAGAGGACTCAGCTGGAGGCGGAACGGGCCCACGCGCTTCATCAGCGCGCCCAGCTTCGGGTCCGCGCGCGCCAGGGCACGGCGGACCTCGGGAGTGAAGGCTTCGGGCAGGCGCGGGGCGGTAGGAGCGGAACGCGGCATGGGAGGGGGGACATGCTGCCGCGCCCACCGCCCCGCGCAACCCGTTTCTTGTCGCGAAGGGGCCGCTCAGAGCGGCGCGGCCTCGTCCGTCTCGGAGGGCACCTGGCGCCGGGGCTCGCCTTCCATCAGCTCGTCGAACTCCTCTTCCATCTGGAGCCCCAGGTCCTCGAGCTGCTCCTTGGAGACGAGCTTGCGGACCTTCTTGAAGAGGTCTCCCTCCTCCTCCTCCACGTGGTGCTCAATCTGCTCCTGGAGCACCTTCATCTTCGCGTCGAAATCCTCGTCGTGTGGCTCCATCTCCATCAGGTCGGCGATGATGCGCTTGGCGGACAGGTGCTCCTCCAGGGCCTCGCGCAGCAGGTCCTCGGTGTCGTTGGCCTTCGCCGCCGGATAGAAGTACTGCTCCTCGATGGTGGTGTGCGCGCCGAGCCGGTCGGCGATCATCTCGAACAACTCCCGGCGCTTCGCATCGGCATGGTCCGGGAGCTTGCCGTACTGCGTGAAGAGCTTCTTCACCTCGGCGTGCTGCTGCTTCAGGAGTTCCAATGCGTTCATGGGTGTATCTCCGTGTCCGACGGGGTTCCTGCGTCCAAGAATGAAGTCGAGGCGGGGGCGGTTCAGCGGGGCAGCTTGCGCGACGGCAGGTCCTTCACCGCGGGCCCGTTGAGCACCTTGCCGGTGGGGCTGAAGCGCCCACCGTGACAAGGGCAGTCCCACGAGCGCTCCGCGCCATTCCAGTGCACGTGACAACCCAGGTGCGTGCACACCGGCGACACCGCGTGCGACGTGCCATCCGCCTCGCGGTAGACGGCCACCTTCTGCCCATCCACTTCCAGAATCTTCGCCTCGCCGGGCGCCACCTCGGACAGGTGCTTGCCCTCGGGTTTCGCCAGCCGGTCCGCGACGAAGCGGAAGGCCGTCTCCGCGTTCTCCTGGATGAAGTCCTTCCCACCCGCCAGCGGTTTGACTCGCGTGGCGTCGAACAGCGCGGCGCAGGGGTTCTGCCGTCCGAGGATGAGGTCGCTGATGAGCATCCCCGCCAGAGTGCCGAACGTCATGCCCGTCCCGGAGAAGCCCGTGGCCACGTAGACATGGCGACTGGCGGCGTTGCGGCCGATGTACGGCAGCCCGTCCGCCGGCTCGATGACCTGACCGGACCAGCGGTAGGTGAGCCGTGTCACCGGGAAGTGCTTTCGAGCGTAGGCCTCCAGCGCCGCGTAGCGTTGCCCGGTGTCATCCTCCGTGCCGACCCTGTGGTCCTCGCCACCGACGATGACATACGGGCGGCCGTCGACGGACTGGGTGCGGATGTAGTGATAGGGCTCCTGGGAGTCGTAGTACTGCGCCGGCTCCAGCGGGCCGTCGAGCGGCCCCGCCACCGCGTAGCTCCGATACGCGGCCAGCTTCGTCTGCAGCAGCACCCGGTTGAGCGGCGAGTGGGTGGCCTCCACCACGTCCGTCGCGGTGACGGTGCCCCGGTTCGTGACGACGCGACAGGGCGCGCCATCGTGGACCTCCATCACCCGCGTGGTCTCGAAGACGAAGCAGCCCTCGCCGATGAGCCGGTCCACCAGCCCGAGCAGGTACTTGCGCGGATGGAACAGGGCCTGGTCCTCCACACGCAGCGCGCCCTTCACCGGGAAGGGCAGCGGCACCGCCTGGGTCAGGGAGACATTGAGGCCCGCATCACGCGCGGCGGAGAACTCCTGCTCCAGCGACGTCCACTGATGCGCGGTCTCCGCGTAGCGGAATGCGGGGACGCGCTGGAAGTCGCAGTCCAGGCCGAGCTCGTCGACGAGCGTGGCCACCTGCTCCAGCGCGGCGCGACTGGAGGACGCCGCCAGCCGGGCGCCCTTCTCTCCGAAGTCGCGGCGCAGCGTGGCGTAGGGCGTGTCGAGCAGCTCCGTGAGGTGCGCGGTGGTCTGCCCCGTCTGTCCCGACAGGATGCGGTTCATCTCCAGCACCGCGACCCGCTTGCCCGCGCGCTTCAGCAACCATGCGGCGGTCAGCCCGGTGATGCCTCCGCCGATGACGACGACGTCCACCATCAGGTCTCCCGCCAGCGCGGGGAAGTCGCGCGGCGGAGTCGTCAAGGTCCAGAGGGACCGGTGCGTCCGCGTTTCATCCATGTCCTCAACCTAGGAATGCGCCTGAGGTGCGATAACCCGCTACGCTGAAGCACGGCGCCTGCCCGCCTGCCCGGCTTGGGAGACCCTCGGGATGTGCACGAACGGACAGAGCCGGGGGCCGGGTGTTGGCAAGTCGCGCGGACGAGGAAGCGGTTCTGGGGTGGCCAGACTCGCCGCGCTAGAAAAGAGCTGGGTCGGCCCCCCGAACCCTGCCGAAAGACCAGGGAGCCACAAAGGATGCCCGTGGAAAGAATGGCTGGGAGCACCAGCCTCGTGGATGTCATGGACCGGGTCCTGGACCGCGGCCTCCGCTGGGACGACGGCGTCCACGCGGACCCACTCCCTCCCGCTGCTCCCGAGCACGCCGCCCGCGTCGTGGTGACCTTCCTGGAGGTTCGGACCGACGACGCTCCCCCTCCTGGCGACACACCTCGTCTCTCTCCTGGAGCCTGACGCATTGGCCTCTCCCGTTCCTGTCGCCCCGGACTCCGTCACCTCCGCCGATGCCCGCCTCGCCCTGGCCGAGCAGCTGCTCGCCTGCGACACCGCGAGAGCGTGCGCGGAGGCCGTCGTCGCGTGGCTGCCCCGTCACGCCCAGGCCGTCGCCTCGGCCTGTCTGGCGCGCGAGGAGCCTGGGGGGAGGATGGGCTGTCTTGCAGCGACGGGGCTGTCCGACGCGCAGCACGCCGCGCTGAAGGCCTGGTCCGATGACGACCTGTCCCACCCGCTGGCGGACGTGCTGGCCCAGGCCACGCCCCGCTTCTTCCCGAGCGCCCGCGCGCCCCTGCCTTCATCGGGGACGGGAGGCCTGCTCGCTGTGCCGCTGGGAAGGCTCGGCTCGCCGCCGGTGGGACTGCTCCTCGTCTGGGCCAGCGGCCCCACGCCGCCGCCCGAAGTGACGTGGGTGGCCGGAAGCGTGGGTCCCTTCCTCGCGCGGCAGGCCACGTCGGGCCCGCTGGGCACGAGCGGCAGCGCGCTGTTCCGCCGCATCATCGACGCGGTGACGGACCCGGTGCTGCTGACGGACCTGGAGGGCCGGCTCCGGCTGGCCAACGCGCGCGCGGAGGCCTTGCTGGTGGCCCACCCCGACTCGAGCCACGGCCGCAGGCGCGCCGTGCACCTCAACCAGCGCGTGTTCTCCGCCGCCGTGGCCAGCACCGCCAGCGGCGGCTCCCCCGGACTGAGCTGGCGCGAGATTCCGCTGGTGGACCCGGTGGAGGGACTGGACCTGCTCTTCGAACTGGTGAGCACGCGGGTGTACGAGCCGGACGGCCGCGAGGCCATGGTGAGCGTGCTGCGCAACGTGACGGACCTGGGCCGGGCGACCCAGGCGCTGGGAGAGAGCTACCGCCGCCTGCGCGCCACCGAGCGCGAGGCCCGCAGCGAGCGCCACCGGTTGGACCGGGTGCTGGACTCCGTGGCGGACCCCATCATCCTGTCGGACCCGTCCGGCGGCACGGTGATGATGAACGAGCCCGCGGAGAAGCTCTTCACCCTGCCCGTGGACGGAGGCCGCGCCGCGCAGCGCCGCGTGCGCACCAACCACGCGACGTTCGCCTCGTTCCTCGCCAACCTGCTGGATGGCGGCAGCAACCTGCGCTGGCGCGGACAGCTCAGCCTGATGGACCCGGCCAGCGGCGACACGCTCCCGGTGGAGGCGGTGGCCAGCAAGGTGCTCGGCGACAGCGGCGAGCTGACGGGCATCGTCACCCTCTTCCGCGACAGGGGCGAGGCGCTGGCGAAGGCGCGGCTCCTGGAGCGGCTCAAGGAGGTCTCCACGCTGCTGGAGGCGCGCGTGCAGGTGGCCACCGCGGAGCTGGCGGAGCAGAACGAGAAGCTGCGCCGGCAGGCCATCCAACTGGAGCAGGCGAGCGCGGCCAAGTCGCAGTTCCTGGCCAACATGTCCCACGAGTTCCGCACGCCGCTCAACGCCATCCTCGGCTACACCAACATGCTGTTGCAGGGCGTGTCGGGTGAGCTGACGCCGCCGCAGAAGCGCAACCTTTCGCGCATCGACTCCAACGGGCGGCACCTGTTGGAGGTCATCAACGAAATCCTGGACATCACCCGCATCGAAGCGGGGCGGATGCCGCTGCACCTGTCGGACTTCGCCATCCCGGAGCTGCTCCACGAGGTCATGGCGGAGATGGACCCCATCATCGCGCGCAGCAAGCTGACGGTGAGCACGCAGTTGGGCGCGAAGCTGCCGCCGGTGCACAGCGACCGACAGAAGGTGAAGCAGATTGTCCTCAACCTGCTGTCCAATGCCCTGAAGTTCACGCACGAGGGCGGCGTGAAGGTGCTGGCGGAGTACGTTGCATCCACCTCCATGCTCACCATCTCCGTGGAAGACTCCGGGATTGGCATCGACCCGGCGTATCAGGAGAAGATTTTCGAGGACTTCCAGCAGGTGGACAGCTCGCCCACCCGGGCCTATGGCGGCACCGGGTTGGGATTGTCCATCTGTCGCCGTCTGGCCGACATGCTGGGGGGACGCGTCTCCCTCCAGAGCACCCCGGGGCAGGGGTCGACCTTCACGCTGCACTTTCCACGACGCCCGAGGCGGACATGACGAATCCCTCCCCGAACCTCAAGCCGCTCGTGCTCGTCGTGGACGACTACGACGATGCGCGGGAGATGTACGCGGAGTACCTGGAGTTCTCCGGGTTCCGCGTGGCGCAGGCGAGGAACGGCCAGGAGGCCCTGGACCAGGCGTTCGCGCTCACGCCGGACATCATCCTGATGGACCTGTCGTTGCCCATCATCGACGGCTGGGAGGCGACGCGGCGGTTGAAGAACGATGACCGCACGCGCGCCATCCCCGTCGTCGCGCTCACCGGCCATGCGATGACGGGCCAGTCGGACGAGGCGAAGGGCGCGGGCTGCGACTCCTTCGTCACCAAGCCGTGCCTCCCCGACGAGCTGGTGGCGGAGGTCCGGCACATCCTCGCGCAGCGCGGAGTCGCCGTGTCCCACTGAGACGTGCCCATGCCACGCACCTCTCGGCCCTCCAGCAAGTCGAAGACTCCCAGCCGGCGCGGCACCCCGGCCCGCAAGAGCGCTCCCGCGAGCAAGCCCTCCCGACGCGCCACCGCGGCCAGCGAGGCCCGCGCCCCCGCTCCGCCGCCGCCCCGGCCAGGCCGCGCCAAGCGCAACACGGTGAAGAACGCCCCGAAGGCCAAGGCGCCCCGGGCGAAGGCCACGCACCTCACCCGGACACCGGAGGAGCTGGCGGGTCCGCACTATCTCCATGGCGTGGTGCGCGCGGAAGGTCCGCTGGACTTCGGTGCCATCGGCCTGGGAATGCCGCCAGCCCGCGTCCACGCGGTGCGCGAGGGCTCACTCGTCGCGCTGGTGTCGGCGGCCCCCGCGCGAGTGGTGGACCCCACGCGGGCCAATCTCCTGGCCCACCAGCGCGCCGCCGAGGTGGTGCTGCGAGAGCACACGCTCCTGCCCGTCGCCTTCGGGACGGTGCTCGGCTCGGAGGCCGAGGTGCGAGGCTTCCTGCGCGCGTCCCAGGACGTGCTCACCCAGGTCTTGAAGGCCCTGGAGGGCAAGGTGGAGATGGGCCTCAAGGTGCTCTACCACCGCGAGCACCTGGCCCGGCGCATGGAGATGGAGGACTCGAGCCTGCGCCGTCGTGAGAACGAGTCGGAGGCCGAGCACGAGCGGCGCCTGGGGCACGCGGTGGAGATGCGCGCCGCGCTGGACATGGCCGCGATGCAGGAGGGGCTGCGTCCGCTGGCCCGCGCGACTCGCACGGACGCGCCGGTGGGCGAGCGGATGCTGCTCAACGCCGCCTTCCTCGTCGCCCGGGACGAGCTGCCCGCGTTCGAGGCGCGGGTCCGGATGCTGGCCGCGCGCTCGGACCTCTACGCCTTCCGCTTCACCGGGCCCTGGGCGCCGTACAGCTTCGTCGACGTGCGACTGGGGCTGGACGGCGTCGGCCAGGCACCGCCCGCGTCACGGCCCGCCGGCTGAAGACACCGGCGTCGTCACGCGCGCGGCCTCCGCGGCCAGCGGGTCCACGCCCGCGTGGAGCCGGACCCAGCCCGGGGTGTGCTCGGTACGAGCGAAGAAGCCGTCCGTGCCCCGTGCCACCGTCAGCTCACCCACGGACTTGCCGCCGCGCCGGTACTCCACGCGGAAGGCCTCCTTGGGCTCGCCTCCCGCCGGCGCCTCGTCGCGGCCCAGCAGGTCCACCGGCATCAACCGCCACACGCGGTCATGCCAGTTGCGGGTGAACTCGTCCGGCTTGTCCGGCGCCTCCTCCGGCGACAGCGCGACGGGGTTGGGCGCCTTGCCCGTGGCCCTGAAGGCGCGCGACGTGCCGCCCGAGGAGATGACCACCGAGTCGAACTCGCCCAGGTCGAACGTGTGCAGCCTGCGGTCCACCAGCCGGCTGCTCGCGTTCTCCAAGTCGGGCAGCAGCGCGGGGCCCAGCAGGAACACCTGGCCGTCCGAGTCGCGCCGCAGGTAGGGCGTGCCCCAGCCTCCCGTCGTCGAGGCGAGCGTGAAGGTCTCCACCTTTCCGCCCAGCGTCAGCGTCAGCTTGCGCTGCGACGTGGTCAGCCCCACCTCCTCCAGCTTCTTCGTCTCCAACGCACCCAGCGCCCGCGTGGCCCGCAGCGGGGCGAAGCGAGGGAAGAGCTTCTCCGCCACCTCGTTGGCCCGAAGCTCGCGAGGAGGCGGAGGCGCGGGCGGCGCGGCCAGGAGCGACACACCCGCGTCCGGTGCCCCCTGCGCCTGGGCCACGGCACCACCATCCGCGCCCGGCACGAGGCCCGCGACGGGCTCGGCGGGAGGCAGCGGCTTCGAGGGCTTGTAGCCCAGGCGAACCCACAGCGTGTCCCGCGACTGCGCGTCGCGGTACAGCTCCACGTAGCGCGCCTCGTCCTCGTAGCGCACCTTGTCCAGCGCGCGCGCCGGCAGCTCCACCACCGTCACGTCGCCGGGGGCGCCCGCGGGGGCCCGCTGCCACACCAGGTAGGCGGCCACCAGCGCCACCACCGCGAGGGCGCCCTGGAGCGCCAGGTCCCGCGCCTTCATTGCTCACCTCCCGCCGCCGCCACCGGTGCGCGCGGAGCTCGACGGCCTCGTCGCCGTGTCGTCACGAAGCCCAGCGCCAGCACCAGCGCCGGAGCCACGAACACGGTGGCGTAGAACCACGCCACGTCCTGCTCCCGCGTGTGCTGGATGGGCACGTCCTCCTCCGAGGACACCGCGCCGGACACGGACTCTTCGCCCGTCAGCCACCGCAGCGTGTCCACCGCGAGGTAGGCGTTGCCCATGTTGGACAACACCACGTCGCTCACCACGTCCGCGTCCGCCATGACGACGGCGCGGGTCGGCTCCTTGCCGGCCGCCGCGGGCTGCTCCACCGCCACCACCAGCGGCCACGTGCGCCGCGTCTCTCCCGGGTCCGCCGTGAAGTTGCCGTTGGCGTCGGCGAACGTCGCGCCATGCGCTCGCACGGAGATGTCGTGCATGACGTTGTTGGGCAAGGGCTGCACCTGGTCCAGCGCGCCCGCGCCCAGGAAGGCCACCGGCGACTGGCCGCCCATCGCCGTCAGCGACGTGACGGACGGATGGGAGCTGAAGCTCGCCGTACCCAGGTTGCCCCTGTCACTCTGTTGCCGCGTGGTGCGGAAGTACACCTGGTCATTCGCCAGCGGCGTGCCCGCGTACTTCAGGCCCAGCGGCTCCAGCAGCTTCTCGAAGCGCGGGCCATCCGGCTCCAACGCCAGCCACAGCCTGCCCCCTCGGTCCAGGTACTCGCGCACCGCGGTGAGCTCCTCGGGCAGGAAGTCGCGCGTGGCGCCCAAAACAACGAGCGCCCCCGCGTCGGCGGGTACCGCGCTGCCCAGTCCCTCCGCGACACCCAGCGACCGGACGTCCACGTTCTGCGCGCGCAGCATCTCCTTGAACTGGGCGACGGGCGGCTTCGGCATCTCGCCCGGCACCGGCCGCGTCTCCGCGCGCTCGCCATGGCCCGCCGTGAAGTAGACGACGCGACGGGGCTTCGCCACCGTCAGGAGCCGCCGTTGGACCTCCTGGTCCAGACGCTGGAGCTGGCCCCGAGCGCGATCCAACTCCAGGCCCACCGTGAAGGGCTCCTTGCGCTCACCCCGGGCCACGACGACAGTGCCGTTGTTGTGGACGCCGAGCGCCTTCGCGCGGACGGGCTCCACCGCCTGGTCCAGCCGCTCCACGTTGAGCAGCTCCGGGCTCTCCACGGCCAGGTCCTGGAAGTACTGGCGCACCGCTTCGCCCACTTCGTTCGCGGGCGGGAAGAACATCGTCACCTGCAGCGGCTCGTTGAGGCCACGCACCACCTTGCGCGTGGAGTCGCCCGGCTTCGCGGTGCGGAAGTACGAGAGGTCCCACGTCGTGTTCGCCTGCGTGACGACGTACATGGTCGCGAAGGCGAAGATGAGCACGAAGGACAGCCCCAGGCCGGAGAACAGCGCGCTGCGAGCGCGTCCCGTCTCCAGCACCGGCGCCCGCGTCATCGCCTGCGCCGCCGTCTCCACCAGCGCCAGCGGGACGAGGCAGCATGTCAGGAGCGCGGGGAACAGCGCCGCCAGCATCACCGCCAGCTTGGGTGCCTTCTGCGACAGCGAGCCACCGAAGAGGCTCACGCCCAGGTCGGACTGGACGAAGTAGAGCGCCAGCGCGAGCAGGCCCACGCCATACAGGCCCAGCACCCAGCCATCCACCGTGCGCCGGTCCGCGCCGGTGCCTCGGGAGCGAGCGAAGCGCCAGACCACCGCGGCCACCGCCGCGAGGACGCCCACTACGGAGAGGACTCCACGGCCCGTGCCCAGGCCGAGGATGCGCTCGCCGACGAAGACGGACACCAGGCCCGCCACGAAGAGCAGCGTCGCCGCCAGCCCATTGCCCACCGGACGGGTGCTCATCGCCACCTCCGCGCTTCGAGCACCCGGGTGGCGGCGAACAGCGCCACGTAGGTGACGACCAGGTAATAGACGACGTCACGCACGTGGATGAGCCCCGACTGGAACGGAGGGAAGTGCTGGTTCCACAGGGACATCGCACTGAAGACATCCGCCAGCGGCTGCTCGGTGATTCGCGCCAGCAGCCAGCAGAGGATGAGCGCCACCAGCATCACCGCGGACGTAATCGCCGCGAGCAGTTGGTTGCGCGCCAGCGCCGAGCCGAACGTGCCGACCGCGAGCGACGCACTGCCCAGGAGCAGCAGGCCCAGGTAGCCCGCCGCCACGTGGCCGAAGGACACCTTGCCGTTCACCAGCACCAGCACCGGCATGTACAGCGTGCACAGCACGTACAGCGACAGGAAGGCAAGCCCCGCCAGGAACTTGCCCAGCACGATGTCGCGGTCTCTCAGCGGCGACGAGTACAGCAGGGGCAACGTGCCCGTCTGCCGCTCCTCGGCCAACAGGCGCATGGAGATGAACACCGAGGCGACGATGGTGAAGCCGCTCGAGTAATAGAAGAACTGCGACAGCACCTCGGCGGAGCGCTTGCTCGCGCCGCCCAGGGCGTACGCGTTGAAGAACAGGCCGTTCAACGCGAGGATGACCGCGATGACGACATAGCCGCTGAGCGTGCGCAGGTAGGCGGACAGCTCGCGACGGGCGATGAGCAGGGCCTTCACGCGCGCACCTCCTGCCCGTGCGTCAGTCGCAGGAAGATGGACTCCAACTGCCCCGCGCCCTGGTCCAACCGCAGCAACTCCAGCCCCGCGCCCACCACCGCCTGCGCCACGCGAGGACGCTCGTCCGGAGAAGCGCGCAGCGTCAGCGACAGCACGCCGTCCGCCGCCCGGTCCACGTCCACCGCGCCAAACGGCTTGAGCACTTCAAGCGCGCGCGCCCGGTCTCCGCGCACCTCCACCTCGATGGAGCCGCCGCCACCCATCTTCCGCCCCAGCTCCTCCTCCGTCCCCTGTGCCACCAGCGTCCCCTTGTGGATGATGAGGAGCCGGTCACACGTCTGCGAGATTTCCGGAAGGATGTGACTGGAGACGAGCACCGTGTGAGTGCCCTTGAGCCCGCGGATGACGTCGCGCATCTCGACAATCTGCCGGGGGTCCAGGCCGCTGGTGGGCTCGTCCAGGATGAGCAGCGCCGGCTTGTGCACCAGCGCCTGCGCCACGCCCACGCGCTGGCGGTAGCCGTGGCTGAGCGTGGAGATGAGCTCGCCGTCCACCTCGCGCAGGCCCGTCTTCTCCTCCGCTTCACCCACGCGAGCGGTGGTGTCCCGAGCCGTCACGCCGCGAAGCCGCGCGACGTACGTCAGGTACTCCCCCACCGTCATCTCCTCGTAGAGCGGCGGCACGTCCGGGAGGTAGCCAATCCGTTGCCGGACCTCGTGGGCATTGCTCACCACGTCATGGCCGTCGATGACGACGCGGCCAGCGGTCGGCAAGAGCACGCACCCGAGGACCTTCAACGTCGTCGACTTGCCCGCGCCATTGAGGCCCAGGAAGCCGATGACTTCACCCTGGCCGATGGTGAAGGCCAGGTCCCGGATGGCCGCATGCTCACCGTAATACTTGGTCAGCCCTTCGACCTGAATCATAGGGGGCCATTCCATCAGTCCCCCCAGGGGGCATTGTCAAGCGCCGAACCACTCAGTCGTGACGGAACTCCGGCCCCGCCGTGGTGCGGCCGAGCGTGAAGCGCAGCGCCTCCTCCAGGTCCGGCAGGAGGAACGAGTAGCCGAGTCGCTCCGTGGCGGAGGGAAGCACCCGGGCACCCGCCAGCAGGGCCTCCTGCCCCATCTGCCCGAAGAGGGTGCGGATGGCCACGGCGGGCATCGGCAGGAAAGCGGGCCGCCGCACCACCCGGCCGAGCGTCTTCGCGAAGTCCGCCTGCCGCACCGCGCCCGGTGCCACGGCGTTGATGGGGCCGCGAGCCGCCTGGGTGAAGAGGCTGAAGTGGAAGAGCCCGAGGATGTCCTCCATCGACACCCAGGACATCCACTGGCGTCCGGAGCCGATGGGCCCGCCTCCTCCCGCGAGGAACGCGGGCAGCATCTTCGCCAGCGCGCCCTCTCGCGCATCCAGCACCGGGCCGATGCGCAGGTGCACCACGCGGATGCCAGCGGCCTCCGCGGGCGCGGTGGCCGCCTCCCAGGCGCGACACACGTCCGCGAGGAAGCCGGTGCCCGGCGCGCTCTCCTCGGTGAGCGGCTCGTCGCCCCGGTCGCCGTAGATGCCGCTGCCCGCGGCGCACACCAGCACGCGGGGCTTCTTCTTCATGCGCGCCAGCGACTCCGACAGCGTCAGCGTGCCCTCGGTGCGGCTCTTGAGGATGGAGTCCTTGTACTCGGGGGACCAGCGCTTGCCGGCGACGTTGGCACCCGCCAGGTGCACCACCGCGTCCACGCCTTCGAGCGAGGCGGTGTCCACCTCGCCCTTGTCGGGTGACCACGCCACCTCGTTCTTGGACGCGTCCGCGCGGCCTCGCACCAGGCGCTTCACGCGGTGGCCGCCGGTGGTGAGGAACGGCACGAGCGACGAGCCAATCGAGCCCGACGCACCGGTGACTGCCACGGTGAGCGGCCCGGCGTCCGCGAAGGCGGCATGACGCCGCAGGTCTTCACGTGTCACCCGGTGGCGATAGGCGAACATCCGCTCCAGCGTGCGCCGGGCGATGCCGCCACCGAAGAGGCTGCCCGCCAGGCCCATGGGCAGGACGTACTCCACCTCGTCCTCCAGCACGGAGGAGCTCGTCGCGGGCTCGGGCCACATCCTGTGGGTGTGGACCCACTTCGAGAACGGGCCGGAGACCTGCGTGTCCTGGAAGAGCGAGTCCTGCACATAGGCCGTGTGCTCGGCCACCCAGCGTCGGGGGATGGGCCCCACGCGCATCCGCATGACGATTCGGGCGCCGGGGTGGATGCCGTCACCGGAGCGCTCCAGCAACTCCATCCGCTCCCAGGGAGGCGTCAGCCGAGCGAGCGCCCCTTCCCGGGCATGCCAGGCAAACAACTCCGAGGCCGAGACCGGCATCCGACTGCGCGCATCGAAGACGTGCGACTTGCCCATGCTGCCTCCCGGCGCGACAGTGCGGCACGCATGCTAAATCCGGAGCTCGTCGAGCGCGCGGTGGAATTGCTGCGGCACGGCGGTGTCATCGCCCTGCCGACAGAAACGGTGTACGGCCTCGCGGCCAACGCCGAGGACGAGCTGGCGGTGCGTCGTGTCTTCGCCATCAAGGGCCGTCCCGCCACCCACCCGCTCATCGTCCACCTGCCCGGCGCCGAGCACCTGTCCTCCTGGGCCCGGGACATCCCCGACGCCGCGCACCGTCTCGCCGAGGCCTTCTGGCCCGGGCCCCTCACGCTCGTGCTGCCGCGCACACCCAGGGCCACCGACGCCGTGACAGGCGGCCAGGACACGGTGGCGCTGCGCGTGCCGGGACATCCGGTGGCGCTCGCCGTGCTGAAGGCCCTGGGCGGAGGCGTGGCCGCGCCGAGCGCCAACCGCTTCGGCCGCGTGAGCCCCACCACGGCGGAGCACGTGCGCGCGGACCTGGGTGACGACGTGGACCTGGTCCTGGACGGAGGACCGAGCACCGTGGGCGTCGAGTCCACCATCGTCGACCTGAGCACGGGCGCCCCCGCCATCCTCCGCCCCGGAGGCCTGTCCTCCGAGGACATCGAGCGCGTGCTGGGACATCCGGTGCCCGTGCGGACTGCGGCCAAGGTCCGCGTGTCGGGCTCGCTCGCCTCGCACTACGCGCCGCGCGCGGGCGTGCTGCTGGCCGAGCCACGAGAGGCCGCCGCGCGAGTGCGCTCCCTTCGAGACCAGGGCCTGCGCGTGGGCGTCCTCGGACCCGCGAGCCTGGAGCTGCCACCGGACGTGCCTCGCTTCGACGTGCCGGAAGACCCCGCCGGAGCCGCGCGCGTGCTCTACGCGAGACTGCGCGAAGCCGACGAGCGGGGACATGATGTGCTCGTCGCCTGTCTCCCCGCCGCCAGCGGACTGGGCATCGCGGTGCGAGACAGACTCTCGCGCGCCGCCGCGCCTCGCGACCCGCACGCCTGAGCAACAACGGCGGCCGGAGTATCGCGTCACTCACCACCGCGCGACAACGACCGCCCGCCCCGCGCGATATGCGCTGAAACCACCCGCGTTGTCCCCACCGCACCGTGCGCACGGCACTCCCCTTGTCGCGCGGCCCACCCCAGCGGACGAGGCGACGATGATGGTGCGAAAGCAGTGGCTCGCGGCAATGACGAGCGTCGTGGCGGCGATGTGCTTCGCGGGGTGCGCCAGCCCTCGGAAAGTCCTGCTGGAGCGGACCAGCAGCCTCGTCGTCTACGACCTGCCCGCCATGGAGGTCATGAAGGCCGCGGAGAAGGTGATTGCGGACCGGGGCTACGACTTGCTGCCCAGCACCGACCCCTACTTCCTCCAGACGCCCTGGAAGGTGACGGGCAACTTCGACCTCGGCGCCCGCTGGTCCCGCCTCTACGTCGAGGGCCGCGTCCGCGCCGATGGGCGCTTCTCCGTGCGCGCGTATGAGATGGCCGCCACGACCTTCGCCCGAACCCAGTCCCTGCCCACCCTGCGCTACACGGGCCACGGCACCGTGGACGACACGCCCAACGCCACGCCAGCCGTCCTGGTGGGCACGGAGCCCGCCATGCAGACGCGCTCCGCGCGCCCCAACATCCGCAGGCTCCTGGAGCTGGAGTGGAGCATCCTCGAGCGAATCAACCCCGACTTCGCCGGGAGCGTGAAGGAGCAGGTCGACCTCTACGTGGCGCACGCGCCCCAGTGACGCTCGGACCCGGCCGCGCCAACGCCCTGACGCAGCCGGCCACGCCCCACACCCAGGGAGTTGGAGCTGCAAGGGGTTGGTGGGGACAGCGCAACCCCGACTTCGTCGGACACGTCAAGCAAGCCTCGCGACGAAACACGCGCCTTATTCGACGGGCACGGCCGGGTGACGGACTTGAAATGCCCTCCTGGGCTCCGGTATCCCGGATGTCCTCCCAGAGGAGCGTCCCCGCGTGATGCGAAGCCTGTTCGGCATGGTCGTCGCCCTGTCTTTGATTGCCTGCACGGAAGAGCCCCGAGGGCAGCTCGAGCCCATTCCCCGGCCTCCGGGCATGAAGGAAGCGTCCAAGGAGGAGGGCGCCGCGCAGCCCGCCGCCGCGCCCGCCGTGGACCCGTCCAAGGTGGTGCTGCGCTGGAAGCCGCCCGCGGGCGCGTCCCTCACCTACCGCCTCACGCTGGACCGCACGGGCGCCGCGCCCGCCGCCGTCGAGGAGGTGGAGGAGAAGCCCGCCAAGGGCAAGAAGGGCAAGGAGAAGGACGCGCCCAAGCCCGAGCGCGCCGCGGCCGCCACCTCCTCCTTCCCCAGCGCGTTCACCTTCGTGCTGGAGCGCGGCGACTCCGGTGACTTCCGGCTGCGCGTCATCCCCGAGGGAAGCAGCGCCCCCGAGGACACCGGCACCGTGAGCGAGCGCGGCTTCGTGCTCGATGGCCTCCAGGGCATCACCCGCAACACGGCCTCGCTGGTGCTGGAGCTGCCCCTGGCGGCCGTGGGCCCCAACGACACCTGGGCGCTGGGCACGGAGCTGCTCACGCACGACGCCCTGGGGCCCACCGCGTTCACCGTCAGCAAGACGGAGCGCCGCAACCGCGTGAAGCTCACCGCGCTCACCCCCGGGGAAGGTGGCGAGCAGGTGGCCACGCTGGAGTACGACTTGCTGGACCAGCTCTCCGGCAAGGCGGCCCCGCGTCGCCCGCCGCCCGCCGTGCCCGCGCGCGCCAGCGACCCGGTGGACGACGACGACGCCCCGACGTCCGCCGCGTCGGACGCCAGCGCCGAGGTGCGCATCGTCGGCCGTGGCGAGTTCCTGGTGAAGGCCGGCAAGTGGCGCTCGTGGGAGGGCAGCATCACCTCCTCCACGCGAGGCATCTTCCCCGCCACCGCGCTCCAGGTGCCTCCTGGCACGGTGAAGCTGAAGCTCACCGCGCTGGAGTCAGCGCCCCCTCCGGCCGCGCCCCAGCCGACGGCGAGGCCCCAGCAGTAGGCGGCGCGCCGTCGGACTCGCGCACCAGCCGCACCACCGCGTCCACCCAGTCCGGGTGGGCGTTCAGCGAGGGGACGAGCGTCAACGACTCGCCCCCCGCCTCGACGAACTGCTCGCGGGCGCGCAGCCCCACTTCCTCCAGCGTCTCCAGGCAGTCGGCGACGAACGACGGGCACATCACCGCCAGCCGCTTCACGCCCTGCTTCGCCAGCTCGGGCAGCACAAAATCCGTATAGGGCTTCACCCACGGGGTGCGCCCCAGCCGGGACTGGAAGGACACGCTCCACCCGCTCGCGGACAGCCCCAGCCGCTCGGCCAGCCCGCGCGCCGTGGCGAAGCACTGGGCCCGGTAGCAGTGACGGTTGGCGTCCGTGAGCGAGTCACAGCAGCCCGCTGAAGCGAAGCAGTGCTGGCCGGACGTGTCCGTCTTGCGCACGTGCCGCTCCGGCACACCGTGGAAGCTGAACAGGACATGGTCCGCGCGCGCGCCGGCAATCACCGGCCGGGCCACCGCGGTGAAGGCATCCAGGAAGGACGGGTGCCCATGGAACGCCGGCACCGCGCGCACGTTGGGCACGTCCCAGCCCTCCGTCATCACCTCATACACCCGGGCCAGCGACGAGGCCGACGACGACGTGGCCTCCTGCGGGTACAGCGGCAGCACGGTGAAGTCCGTCACGCCGCGCGCGCGCATCTGAGCCACGGTGTCGGGAATGGAGGGGCGGCCGTAGCGCATGGCCAGCGCCACGTCGTACTCCCCCGAAAGCCTCTCGCGCACCGCCGTCTCCAGCTCCCGGCTGTACACCAGCAGGGGCGAGCCCTCCTTCATCCACACCTTGCGGTACGCCTCCGCGCTCTTCGCGGGACGCGTGGGCAGGATGAAGAGGTTGAGCAGCAGCCAGCGCCCCACCGGGTGGATGTCCACCACGCGGGCGTCACTCAGGAACTCGCGCAGGTAGCGCCGCACCGGCCCCGACTCGGGCGCGTCCGGCGTGCCCAGGTTGATGAGGAGCAGCCCCCGCTTCGGTTCCGGGGTCGTCATCAGTGCAGGGCGTTGGGAAGGGTGAGCGCGAACTCCGCGATGCGCGCCTCGAAGTGCGAGCCGTCCGGCCGCTCCATCTCATAGCTGCCGCGCATGGTGCCAAACGGCGTGCGCAGCATCGCCCAGCTCGTGTACTCGAAGCGCTCGCCCGGGGCCACGCGGGGCTGGCGGCCCACCACGCCCTCACCCTTCACCTCCTCCACCTTCCCGGAGGCGTCGGTGATGAGCCAGTGCCGCGACTTGAGCTGTGCGGGCGCCTCGCTCTCGTTGACGATTTCCACCGTGTACATGAAGGCGTACTGCCCCGACTCGGGCGAGCTTCGCTCCGGCCAGTAGGCCGGCTTCACGGTGATGCGGATGCCATCAGTGGTGGCGCTGGAAGACATGCCTCCACATTTGAAGGCAAGCCCCCCGGGTTGCAAGGAAAACCCCGGAGGGCCACCCGTCTGGGTTCAGGTTTTCGCGCTCTCCCGGTCATGACCGGGCTCCGGGCTCTTGGGCCAGATGAGCGACGCGACGATGGCGGCCAGGAGGATTCCGCCAATCACACCCAGCGACAGGACGATGGGGAGATGGATGTCGAAGTACGTAATCAGCATCTTCACGCCCACGAAGCCCAGGATTCCGCTCAGCCCCAGCTTCAGGAAGTGGAACTTGTCCATCAGGCTGGCCACCACGAAGAACAGCGAGCGCAGGCCCAGAATCGCGCACACGTTGGACGTGTAGATGATGAACGCGTCCTGGCTGATGCCCAGCACCGCGGGGATGGAGTCCAGGGCGAAGAGCAAATCAGTGGCCTCCACCACCAGCAGGACGATGAACAGCGGCGTCACCTTGCGGCGGCCATCCTCGGTGAGGAAGAAGCGGCTGCCCTCGCCCAGCCGGGCCACGGGGAGCACCCGGCGCGCCAGCTTGACGATGCCCTTCTGCTCCGGGTCCATCTCCTCGTCCTTGGAGACGAGCATCTTCACCGCGGTGAAGACGAGGAACGCGCCGAACAGGTAGATGAGCCAGTGGAAGCGCTGCACCAGGGCCGCGCCGGCGATGATGAGCACCGCGCGCATGACGAACGCGCCCAGGATTCCCCAGAACAGCACCCGGTGCTGGTGCTCGGCCGCCACCCGGAAGTAGCTGAACACCATCAGGAAGACGAACAGGTTGTCGACGGAGAGCGAGTACTCCACGACATACGCCGTCAGCCACTGGAGCGCCGGGGTGCTCCCGGAGAAGTGCCAGATGCCCGCGCAGAACGCGAGGCTGATGGAAATCCACACCAACGTCCAGATGCCCGCTTCCTTGGGCGTCACCGCGTGGTCCTTGCGGTGGAACAGACCAAGGTCCACGGCGAGCATCGCCAGGACGAAGAGGTTGAAGCCCACCCAAAGCGCGACTTGCGTATTCACGTGTGAATCCTGTTTCAGAAACAGCCGGCGCACCCTAGCGGCGGAGCGCCCGGGCGTCGACTCTTCCGTATAACCCGGGCCCCCGGGGGATTCAGGGGCCCGGCCACTCCATCACTCCGTCGCGGGCCTGCGCAGCACCATCAACGAGCGCCCCGCCACCTGCACCTTGCCGCCCGCGGGCGTGTGTGTGTGCAGGGACTCCCCCGCCATGGCGGTGTCCACCACCTGCTCCCAGTCCGCGCCCCACTCCAGGGCTGGCAGCAGGAAGGAGATGGGCTCGTGGTGGGCATTCGTCAGGACGAGCACGGTGTCGCCCACAATCCGGTTGCCCTCGTCATCCGGCGCGGCGATGGCGTCACCGCCCAGAAGGAAGGCGAGCGAGCGGACGTAGGGCTTCTCCCAGTCGTCCTTCTTCATCTCCTTTCCGTCCGGCCGGAACCACGCCAGGTCCTTCAGCTCGCTGTCCCACATGTGCGCGCCGCGGAAGAAGCGGCGCTTGCGCAGCACGGGCTGCTCGCGGCGCAGGCGGGTGAGGCGGCTGGTGAACTCCAGGAGGGCGCGCTGCGTGTCGTTCAGCTCCCAGTCCACCCACGACAGGGCGTTGTCCTGGCAGTAGGCGTTGTTGTTGCCCTTCTGGGTGCGGCCCATCTCGTCGCCGGCCACCAGCATGGGCACGCCCTGGGACAGGAAGAGCGTGGCCAGGAAGTTGCGCTTCTGCTGCTCGCGCAGGGCGTTGATTTTCGCGTCCGCCGTCTCGCCCTCCACCCCGCAGTTCCAGGAGTGGTTGTCGTTGGCGCCGTCGCGGTTCTCCTCGCCGTTGGCCTCGTTGTGCTTGTCGTTGTAGGTGACGAGGTCGTGCAGCGTGAAGCCGTCGTGCGCGGTGACGAAGTTGACGCTCGCGGTGGGCTTGCGGCCCGACAGCGCGTACAGGTCCGAGCTGCCGGTGAGCCGGTAGCCAATCTCCGCCGCCTGCCGGTCATCGCCCTTCCAGTAGCGGCGGATGGTGTCGCGGTACTTGCCGTTCCACTCGCTCCACAGCACCGGGAAGTTGCCCACCTGGTAGCCGAAGTCGCCCACGTCCCAGGGCTCGGAGATGAGCTTCACCTGACTGAGCACCGGGTCCTGGTGGAGAATCTGGAAGAAGGCCGCGCGCGTGTCGTAGCCGTGCCTGTCGCGCCCCAGCGTGGTGGCCAGGTCGAAGCGGAACCCGTCCACGTGCATCTCCTCCACCCAGTAGCGGAGCGAGTCGGCGACGAGCTTCAGCGCGTACGGGTGCGTGGCGTTCCACGAGTTGCCCGTCCCGGTGACATCCAGGTAGTAGCGCGGGTCCTTCTCCGTGAGGCGGTAATAGGCCTCGTTGTCCACGCCCTTGAAGGACAGCGTGGGCCCCAGATGGTTGCCCTCGCAGGTGTGGTTGTAGACGACGTCGAGGATGACCTCGATGCCGGCGCGGTGGAGCGCCTTCACCATCGCCTTGAACTCGTCCACCTGGCCGCCCCGCGAGCCCGCGGCGCTGTAGCGCGCGTCCGGCGCGAAGTAGCCCAGCGTGCTGTAGCCCCAGTAGTTCGTCAGCTTCCGCTCGGCGAGGAAGGGCTCGTCGACGATGTGGTGGATGGGCAGGAGCTCCACCGCGGTGACGCCCACCTTCTTCAGGTGCTCAATCACGGCCGGGTGGCCCAGGCCCGCGTAGGTGCCCCGGACCTCCTCTGGGACGCGCGGGTGCAGCTTGGTGAAGCCCTTGACGTGCAGCTCGTAGATGACCGTCTGGTGCCAGGGCACGCGGGGCAGCGTGTCGCCCTCCCAGTCGAAGGTGTCCTGGAGCACCACGGCCTTGGGCACCGCCGCGGCGTCGTCCCGCTTGTCCTGGACCAGGTCCTCGTCCTTGCCGCCGGACACGTGGCCGTAGATGGGGGCGCCGTAGTCCACGCCGCCGTGAATGGCGCGGGCATACGGGTCCACCAGCAGCTTGTGCGGGTTGAAGCGCAGGCCCTTCTTCGGCTCGAAGGCCCCATGGACCCGCAAGCCGTAGAGCGTCCCCGGCGTCAGGTCCGGCACATAGCCGTGCCACACCTGGTGCGTGTTCTCCAGCAGCGGGAAGCGGCGCGTCTCCTTCGACGGCTCGTCCGCGTCGTAGAGACAGACCTCCACCTTCTTCGCGTGCTCACTGAAGACCGCGAAGTTGACCCCATGCCCGTCATACGTGGCGCCCAGGGGAAACGGCTTCCCTGGAAGCACCTCGGCCCTCCTCATCCAGTGCTCCTCTCCAGCAGCACCACCGGGAATCCCGACAGGAGCGACGCGAGAGGCAGCACCACGCCACCCGACCCACGCTCGGGCCGCACCTGTCGCCCGGTGAAGACATCGCGGAACATCATGCCCGCATATGCCTCCGGAAGGTCGAGGAACGTGTTCTCATACGCACCGGCCAGCCCCTCGGGGGACTCCAGCGCGGACAGGACGTAGCGCGGCGCGCACACCAGGACGACCGAGTCCTCCTGCTCCCGCACGAAGGCCACCGCCGCCTGGGCCCGGGGCCCGGACAAATCCAGCGCCTTGTAGCCGCCGCTCCGGAACAACTCCGCGTGACGCTGCCGCAGCCGCAACACCCGTGACAACAGGAAGAGCTTCGCCTCGCCGTCGTCCAGGTGCGCCCCCAGCCGCGCGCACAGCCCCGCCCGGTCCTCCTTCGATTGTGCGTCCAGGGCGTCCAGCAACTTCGCGCGCGCGGCGAAGTCCACCGGTCGGCGGTTGTCCGGGTCCACCAGCGACAAATCCCACAGCTCGCAGCCCTGGTAGGTGTCCACCACGCCGGGCGAGGCCAGCTTCAAGAGCAACTGTCCCAGTGCGTTGTGCTGCCCGGCGCGCTCGATGCGCCGCTTGAAGTCGCGCACCTCCGCGAGGAACGTGGCGCCCTTGTCCACGTCGAAGCACGCGTCCACGAAGCGGGCCACCGCGTCGTCATAGGCGCTGTCCGGGTTGGTCCACGAGGTGCGGACCTTGGCCTCCTTGATGGCCTTGGCCATGTACTCGCGCACCCGGCGGTGGAAGTCCGCCATCGCCTCCGGGGACTGGGACTCGCCCATGGGCCAGGCGCCCACCACCGTCTGGAGGAAGAGGTAGATGTCATTGGCGCTGGGCGCGGGGCCGGAGGTCAGCGGCGTCACGAACTTCTCGGTGAGCCGCATCCACCGCTTCGCCAGCTTGCGCCAGTCCTCGGGCACCTCCGTCAGCACGTTGATGCGCGCGCGCACGTCCTCGCTGCGCTTGGTGTCGTGCGTGCTGGAGGTGAGCTGGCTCGCCGGCCAGTGCTCCGCGCGCTCCTGGTTGCGCAGGTGGAAGGTGTTGGCGCGCACCCCGAAGCGCTCCGGCTCGCCGCCCACCTCGTTGAGGCTGACCAGCCGGTTGTAGATGTAGAAGACGGTGTCCTCCAGGCCCTTGGCCATGACGGGGCCCGTCACCTGCTGGAGCTTCATCGCGAAGCGGAGCATGACCGCGCGCTCGCGCTCGTCGGACTGCTCCGGGTAGCGACCCAGGAGGATGTCGCGCAGGAAGTCGAAGATGGAGGCGTTGGTGGTGGCGTTGCGCTCCTTGGCGCGCTGAATCGTCCACTCCACGTACTGCACGTCGCGCGCGTCCAGCCCCGGACGCCAGCCGTCCACGTAGGTGCGGTACACGGGGAACAGCGCGACGAACTCCACCAGCGCGCGCCGCAGCGAGTTGAGCGTGAAGTCGCGGGTGCGGCGGCTCATCTCGGAGATGCGGTTGAGCTCGTGGGCCAGCACGTTGATTTCGCTGGCCATGGACACGCGCATGATGAGGAGCTTCTTCTGGTACACGAGCTCCGCGAAGTCGCCCCGCTCCCCGGTGAGCCGCTCGTACGTCTCCGTCAGGTGCGTCTCCGCCGCCGGGTGCACGAAGAGGCCGCTCACCGCGTTGGCGAAGCGATAGCCGGTGGTGCCGTGCACCGCCCACGCCTCCGGAATCCGCTCGCGGCCGCCTTGAATCTTCTCCACCACCACGTACAGCGCCTTGCGCAGCGGGCTCGACGGGTTCTCCGTCACCTCCGCGCGCCAACGCTCGCGCAGCGCGGCCTCCACGCCCGGCCAGCGCGCGTCATCCCCGGCCTGCTCCTGGAGGAACAGCGCGTGCGCGCGCTCGACGAAGTAGCGCTCCTGCAAGTCGAGGAAGTACGCGGTGGGGTCGAACAGGCCGTCCGGATGGTCGATGCGCAGCCCGGTGACGCAGCCCTCGCGCAGCCAGCGGAAGATGAGCGCGTGCGCCTCCTGGAAGACCTCCGGGTCCTCCACGCGGATGGCCGCCAGCCCGTTGATGTCGAAGAAGCGCCGGTAGTTGATCTCCTCGCCCGCCACCCGCCAGTGCGCCAGCCGGAAGCTGCACGAGGACAGCACCGCGTCCAGCAAGTCGAACGAGCGCGGGTTGCCCGGCTCCCCGTTGAAGACGCGGACGTTGTCCTGGATGTACGCGAAGGCCTCCTCGCTGGCCGCCGCCACCGCGGCCAGGCGGCGCTTGATGACCTCCTTCTCGCGGTGCCGCTCCACGACGCGGGCGCGTTCGACCTCCGTGCGCAGCGGCAGGTGCTCAATCGCGGTGAGGATGGAGAGCAGCTCCACCATGGGCGCGGCCTCGGTGCCCAGCTTCGCCTCCAGCCGCTCCAGGCCGTGGCGCAAGATTCGGCCGTACTGACGGGGCGCCACCGGCAACAGGTGGTCGTAGTAGTGGAGGAAGAAGGCGCCCTCGCGGAAGGACAGCTTCAGCTCTCCGCGCTCCAGGACGACGCCGTACTGGTCTCCCAGAATCGGCAGCAGCACCTTGTCGCGCAGCTCGTCCTTCACCGGCGACCAGTCGATGTCGAAGTACTTGGCGTAGACGGACGAGGGGCCGTTCTCCAGCACGTCGAACCACAGGGGGTTGTCGCGCTCGATGCCCATGTGGTTGGGCACCACGTCCAGCACCTGCCCCAGGCCGTGCTCACGCAACGTCGCGCACAGCGCCGCGTGGTCCTCGGGCGAGCCCACCTCCGGATTGAGCTGGGTGTGGTCCACGCAGTCGTAGCCGTGGGTGCTGCCCGGCGTCGCCTTCAGGTAGGGCGAGGCATAGAAGTCGCTCACGCCCAGGCGGGCCAGGAAGGGCACCACTTCGCGCGCTTGCTGGAAGGTGAAGCCGCGGTGCATCTGCACCCGGTAGGTGGACAGCGGCGTGCGGGGACGCGCCCCCAGCTCCTGCTTCACGCGGGAGAACAGTCCCTCCGCCAGCGACTCCGCGCTCAGGGTGGCACCCGACGCCCCCGTGGGAGCGGCTCCCTCTTCTTCCAGTCCGTCGAGCAGCATGGGGACGAGAGGTAGGGCGCCAGGGCTTCCGACGCCAGCGCGGGGTGCGACTTCCGCCCTTTATCCAACGCTGCAAGGGCCCGGATTGACGCGCGCGCCGGACACTCGCGCGCGCGCCAAAAAGCAGAGGGCTCGCCGGTACTTCCGGAGAGCCCTCGGGATGCAACTGCCGGGTGGCCCCGGCGACGGTGTCAGCTCAGCTGCTTGTTCACCAGCGAGGTCATCTCGAACATGGTGACGTTCTTCTTGCCGCCGAAGATCGGCTTGAGCTTGTCGTCGGCGTTGATCTGCCGCTTGTTCTTCGCGTCCTGGAGGTTGTTCTTCTTGATGTAGGCCCAGAGCTTCTTGACGACCTCGGTGCGCGGCAGCGGCTTGGCGCCGACAATCTCAGCCAGGGCGGCGGAAGGAGTCATCTCCTTCATGAACGACGCGTTCGGCTTGCGCTTCGGGGCAGCGGCGGTCTTCTTGGCGGCGGGAGCCTTCTTCGCAGCAGCTTTCTTGGCGGCCATTCGTCTTGAGTCTCCTCCCCTCCGAAGGGGACGTTGTGCGGCCTCGCTTGTTTTTAAGCCAGTGCCGGTGGGCCGTAGGTAGCACGCCCAAGCCCGAAAAACAGCCCTCTCCTGCGTTTTTCCCTCTAGAAACGCCCTACGCAACGCGTTTCATGCCCGAGAAACCGGCTCCGCATCACGATTCCCGCTGGGACGCCCCCCTCTCGTGGCGCGTCCCGTCCCGAGAATCCGGCCTCGCGCGGTGTCCTCCCTCGGAGGATTGCGACAGGGCACGTGGGATTCCGCTTGCGGACGAGGTGTACTTTTTCGGATGAAACGCCCCATGCGAGCCCTCATCACCGGAGCCGGTGGCTTCCTTGGAATCTGGTTGGCCCGTGCCCTGGCGGCGCGCGGCGACACCGTGACGTGCCTCCTTCGCCCTCGGGGAGACGCCTCCGGACTGGCCGGCATCTCCTATACGCGCGTGGAGGGGGACGTGACGGACGCCGCCTCGCTGCGCCCCGCCGTGGAGGGTCAGGACGTCGTCTTCCACCTCGCCGGCGTTCGCCGCGGCGCGACACGCGAGGACTTCCTGCGCGTCAACGCGGAGGGCACCCGCCTGTTGTGCGACGCCATGGTGGCCGCGGGACACCGTCCGCGCCTGGTCCTGGTCGGCTCGCTGGCGGCCATGGGGCCGTCCTCCCCCACCCGCCCGCACGTCGAGGAGGACGCCTTCCAGCCGCACGAGTGGTACGGCGAGAGCAAGGCGGAGGCGGAGCGCATCGCCTTCTCCTATGGAGACCGGCTGCCGGTGACGGTGTCGCGTCCCCCGCGCATCCTCGGCCCCGGAGACCGGGAGAACCTCACCTTCTTCAAGCTGGTGAAGAAGGGCATCCGGCTGGAGCTGGTGGGCGGCCCCCGTCCCCTCACCATGGTGGACGTGGAGGACGTGGTGGACGCGCTGATTCTGCAGGCCGAGCACCCGAGCGCGGTGGGCCAGGCCTTCTTCTGCGCGGGCCCGGGTGGGCCCCTCTCCTTGGAGGCCGTGCAGGATTTGGGAGCGAAGGCGCTGGGACTCCAGCCCCGCACGGTGCGCATGAGTCCCTGGGTGTTGAGCACCCTCGCCTCGGCGGCGGACGGCGTGTCGCGGGTGACGGGCAAGAAGCTCCCCCTGAATCGGAAGCTGGCCCGACAGCTGCTCGCGCCCGCCTGGACCTGCTCCAGCGCGAAGGCCGAGCGCCTCCTGGGGTATCACCCTCGGAGGGATTTGGAGGAGACTCCATCCGCCGCAGCGCCGAGTGGTACCGCGAGCAAGGCTGGCTCTAGCCATGCTAGCAGGGGTGGGGGAGCTTTCCCCCGTCCCAGTGTCGTTGACCTCACCCCCCCTGGAGTGTCAGGAAGCCCGCTGCCACATGCCCTCGAAAGCCGCCTTTTTCGATGTCGACGGGACGCTCGTGAAGACGAACGTCGTCCACGTCTACGCGTACTACGCGATGAACCGGGGCTCCGTGTCGGGCATCGCGGGACGGACCTTGAGCACCGCCCTCAGCGTGCCCCTCTTCGGGCTCATGGACTCGCTGGACCGCAAGACCTTCAACGAGTTCTTCTACCGTTATTACGCGGGGTTGACCGAGGACCGCCTCGTCACCATCGCGGAGGACATGTTCGAGGACGTGCTGCAGCCGGCGCTCTTCGAGCAGTCCCAGGACCTCATCGACCAGGCCCGCCGCAGCGGGTGCAAGGTCGTCCTGGTGACGGGGGCGCTGGACTTCACCATGCGTCCGCTCGCCCGGCACCTGGGCGCCGATGACCTGATCGCCAACAAGATGCAGTTCGTGGGCGGCAAGGCCACCGGCAAGGTGATTCCGCCCATCATCGAAGGCGCGAACAAGGCCAACTCCATCCGTGCCTATTGCGCCAAGGAGGGCCTGACGCTGGACAAGTGCCACGGCTACTCCGACAGCGCCTCCGACTACGCCATGCTCGCGGTGGTGGGCCGTCCCACCGCGGTGAACCCGGACCTGCGGCTGCGCTCCATCGCGCGCGCCTACAACTGGCCCATCCTCGATCTCAAGTAGCCCCCTGCCCGCCATGCGCCCGTTCAAGACGCTCCAGAAGCTGTACGACGAGGAAAGCCAGGTCGTCATCACCGAGAAGGGCAGCCCCCCGCGCGCCCTCTTCTACGGTGAAGGCTTCCTCCAGGAAGACCTGCCCGTGGGTACTCGGGTCATCTTCCCCCGCCCGCCCATGGCGGGAGTGCCCAACGTCAAGGCCGCCATCCGCTGGGCCATCAACAACCCGGATGGCATGGACCCGCTGCACGCGCTGCTCAAGCCCGGCATGCGGCTGACGTGCGTCATCGACGACATCAGCGTTCCGCTGCCGCCCATGGTGACGCCGGACGTGCGCCAGTCCATCCTGGAGGTGGTGCTGGAGCTGGCCGCCGACAGCGGCGTGGATGACGTGCACCTGGTCATCGCCAACGCGCTGCACCGTCGCATGACGGAAGGCGAGATGAAGCGGATGGTGGGCGAGAAGATCTACGACGCCTTCTATCCGGACCGCTACTACAACCACGACGCGGAGGACCCGGACGGCATCGTCGCGCTGGAGCGCACGTCCCACGGCGAGGAAGTCTCCGTCAACCGCCGCGTCGCGGAGAGCGACCTCATCATCTACGTGAACGTGAACTTCGTGCCCATGAATGGCGGGCACAAGTCCATGGGCACCGGCGTGTCCAACTACGCGTCGCTGCGCCACCACCACAACCCGAAGACCATCCGCGCTTCGGAAAGCTACATGGAGCCGAAGGCGAGCGCGCTGTACCGCAGCAACGAGCGCATCGGCCGCAACATCGACAAGCACCTGAAGGTCTTCCACATCGAGACCACGCTGAACAACCGCATGTTCGGCGCGCCCACGGACTTCCTCGCCAAGCGCGAGGAGGACTACACCGAGGGCGACCGGCTGAAGTTCCAGGCCATGCGCTACGCGTTGTCCAAGATGCCGCGCGCGGCGGCCCGCAAAATCCTCAACGCGATTCCGGCGCCCTACGACGTCACGGGCGTGTACGCCGGGGCCACCGAGCCCGCGCACGCCAAGACGCTGGAGACCAGTTGGAAGCAGTACGTGGTGCCGGTGGAGGGGCAGAGCGACATCGTCATCTTCCCGATTCCGTTCGTCTCGCCGTACAGCGTCAACTCCATCCTCAACCCGCTGCTGGTGCAGGTGATGGGGCTGGGCTACTTCTTCAACCTGAACCGCGGCGTGCCGCTGGTGAAGAAGGGCGGCGTGCTCATCCTGCTGCACCCGGCCTACGACGAGTTCGACCCGGAGCACCACCCCAGCTACATCGAGTTCTTCCACCGGCTGCTTCCCGAGACGCGTGACTCCATGAAGCTGGAGCACAAGTACGAGAAGGAGTTCGCGGAGAACCCTAGCTACGTGCACCTGTACCGGAAGAACAACGCCTACCACGGCGTGCACCCCTTCTACATGTGGTACTGGGGCGAGAACGGTCGCCAGCACGTGGGCAAGGTCATCGTCGCGGGCGCGGAGAACAACCACGTCCCCGCGCTGCTCGGCTGGGACCGCACCGACACGCTCACCGAGGCCATCGAGGAAGCGCGTGGCTTCATGGGCCGCTCGGCCACCATCAGCCTGTTGCGCATCGCCCCCACGGTGATGGTGGACGTGAAGTGAGGCCGGACATGTCACCGCAACCCGAGCTGAACGTCTCCCAGGTCTTCACCGGCAAGCGCCTGTTGTTCGCGGGCGCCACGGGCTTCGTGGGCAAGGTGACGCTGTCCATGCTGCTGCACCGCTACGGGCAGGAGCTGGAGCGCGTGTACGTGCTCGTCCGCAAGGGCAGCGCGGCCTCCGCCGAGCGTCGCTTCTTCGACAAGGTCGCCACCAGCGAGCCCTTCCAACCCCTGCGCGACACCTACGGGGAAGAGGGCGCGCTCGAGTTCCTGCGCAAGAAGTGCCACGTCCTCGACGGCGATATCACCGACCCGTGGGTGGGCCTGGAAGAGGCCCAGGTGGCGGAGCTGACGGGCAAGGTGCACGCCTTCGTCAACTGCGCGGGCCTGGTGTCCTTCAACCCCTCGTTGGAGGTCGGCCTCAACGTCAACACCCACGGCGTGAAGTACGCGGTGGAGCTGGCGCTGCGCTGGGCGGTGCCCCTCATCCACATGTCCACGTCGTTCGTCGCGGGCAACCGCAGCGGGCTCGTGTTCGAGGACGAGGAGGTCCGAGGCTACTTCCCGAAGAAGGACGAGCTGGACGGGCGCGACTTCAGCCTGGAGCAGGAGCTGAAGGACGCGGAGCGAATCGTGGCGCGGCTGCGCGAGCAGGCCGATGACCGGGCGCTGACGTCCACCTTCCGCAAGAAGGCATTGGACCGGCTGGCCGAGGAAGGCCGCGACGTCAACGACGAGAAGACGCTGCGGCTCGCGGTCGGCCGTGAGCGCAAGCTGTGGCTGAGCGGCGAGCTGGTGCGCGCGGGCATGGAGCGCGCGGCGCACTGGGGCTGGCCCAACACGTACACGTACACGAAGTCCCTGGGCGAGCAGGTCATCGCCGGCACGCCGGGGCTGCGCTACGCGATTGTGCGGCCCTCGATTGTGGAGAGCGCGCGGCACTTCCCGTTCCCGGGTTGGAACGAGGGCTTCACCACGTCCGCGCCGCTGGCCTTCGCCGGCATCAAGGGCCCGGGTGGCATCCCCGCGGGCGAGAACACCATCCTGGACATCATCCCGGTGGACCAGGTGGCGGGCGCGACGATTGGCATCACCGCGCAGTCCATCGACGTGGAGGAGCGGCGCGTCTACCAGTTGGCCTCCGGCGACGTGAATCCGTTCTACGCCAGCCGCTCCGTGGAGCTGGTGGGCCTGTACCGTCGGCGCTACTACCGGAACAAGGAGTCGGGCAACAAGGTGCTCAACTCGCTGCGCTCGCGGCTGGAGCCGCAGCCGGTCAGCAAGCTCGAGTTCGAGTGGATGAGCGCGCCCATGCTCGTCCGGGGCGCCAAATTCCTGAGGAAGGCCATCGACGAGGTGCGGCCCGCTTGGGGCGCGCCGGCCGTGCAGGCGATGTTGGACAAGGCCAAGGTGTCGCTCGAGGAGGTGGAGACGAGCAACGCGGGCCTCATCGCGATGACGGACCTGTTCCTCCCCTTCCTCTACGAGAACCGTTACGTCTTCCGCTGTGACAACACGCGCTCGGTCTACACGCGCATGGTGCACGCGGACCGGCTGAAGATTCCGTGGGACCCGGAGCACATCGACTGGCGCGCGTACTTCATGGAGACGCACCTGCCGGGCCTGGAGAAGTGGGTGTTCCCCGGCCTGGAGGAGGAGCGCGAGAAGCGCACCGTCATCCCCGCGCACCGCGACTTGCTGGAGCTGTTCGAGGCGACGGTGCATGCGTACCGGCACCGGGTGGCCTTCCGCATGGTGGCGGGCGAGAAGGAGGAGCGCTTCACCTTCGGCGAGGTGCACCGCTATGCGGCGCGCGTGGGCAGCTTCCTGGTGCGCTCAGGCGTGAAGCCTGGAGACCGGGTGCTGCTGGTGTCGGAGAACCGGCCCGAGTGGGGCACGTGCTTCTTCGGCATCCTGCGTGCTGGCGCGACGATGGTGCCGGTGGACCCGGGCCTGAGCGAGGCGGAGGTCATCAACATCGCGAAGCGGGCGGAGGCGAAGGTCTGCCTGATGTCCGAGGACGCGTCGCGGGACTTCTCTGGCCTGTTCGGCGCGCTGGGTGACAACGTCATCATCGCGAGCCTCGCGGAGGCGATGACGGGCGACCCGGCGTACCCGGAGGACCGCATCGGGCCGGTGCGCAAGTCGGCGTCGGCGGATGACCTGGCGAGCCTCATCTTCACGTCCGGGACGACGGGCACGCCCAAGGGCGTGATGCTCACCCACCGCAACTTCTCCTCGCTGGTGGCGAAGCTGGCTGGCGTGTTCAACGTGGGCGTGGGCGACGGCGTGTTGTCCGTGCTGCCGCTGCACCACACGTTCGAGTTCTCCGCGGGCTTCCTCACCCCGTTCTCGCGCGGCGCTGAAATCACGTACATCGACGAGCTGACGTCGGACCGGCTGGGCGAGGTCTTCGAGACGGGCCGCATCACCGCGATGATTGGCGTGCCGGCGCTGTGGCAGTTGCTGCACCGGAAGATGACGCAGGAGTTCGCCAGCCGTCCGCCGCTGGTGGAGCAGGCCATCAAGGCGATGATGGCCACGCACGGCGAGCTGCGGAACCGCGCCAACGTCAACCTGGGCAAGCTCTTGTTCTGGCCCGTGCACCGCAAGTTCGGCGGGCGCATCAAGGTGCTGGTGTCGGGTGGCTCGGCGCTGCCCGAGGAAGTGCACAAGGCCTTCCACGAGCTGGGCTTCAACATCACGGAGGGCTACGGCCTGACGGAGGCCGCGCCGGTGCTCGCCGTCGCGACGCCTGGCAACAAGCGCACGCCCGGCTCGGTGGGCAAGCCGCTCGCAGGCATCGAAGTGCGCATCCTCCAGCCGGACAACGACGGCATTGGCGAGGTGCTGGCCAAGGGCCCCAACGTCATGGCGGGCTACTTCGGGGACCGCGAGGCGACGGAGGTGGTGCTGAAGGAAGGCTGGCTGCACACCGGCGACCTGGGCCGCGTGGACGCGGAGGGCCGGCTGTACCTGGTGGGTCGAGCCAAGGACGTCATCATCGACCACAACGGGAAGAACATCTACCCGGACGAGCTGGAGGAGCTGTACCAGGAGCACCCGCACGTCAAGGAGCTGTCCATCGTCGGCCTGACGGACGACGCGGGTGGCGAGAAGGTGGCGTGTCTGTGCGTGCCGGACTACGGAGACCGTCCCCGCGAGGAGGTGCGCCGCGAGTTGGAGGAGCACTTCCGCAAGGTGGGCGCGGGCATGCCCTTCTACCGGCGCATGAAGGTGCTGCGCTTCTGGGATGGCGAGCTGCCGCGCACCTCCACGCGCAAGGTGAAGCGCAAGCAGGTGGTGGAGGAGCTGCAGCGGTTGGAGCGCGTTGCGGCCAGCGCCACCAAGGCGCGAGAGAAGGTGGCCGCCACGGTGGCGGGCACCGGCGGCGCGTCCGAGTGGCTCTACCCGCTCATCGCCGAGGTCTGCCACAAGCCGCTCTCCGACGTGCGTCCGGAGACGCACCTCACGGGGGACTTGGGCTTCGACTCGCTGATGCTCACGGAGCTGTCCTCCGCGCTGGAAGGCGCGGGCGTGCCGCTGCCGGCGATTGAGGATTTGACGCAGGTGCAGACGGTGGAGGACCTGCGCAAGGTGGTGATTGCGTCGGGTCGCCGGCCGTCGGCGGAGACGCGGGCGAAGGAGATCTCCAAGGAGAACGCGAAGGCGGAGGAGGTGGAGATTCCGGTGCCGGACGTCGTCGCGGACGTGGGCCGGCAGCTGCTGTCCTTCGGGCAGAAGGTCCTCTACGGCGGCGTCTTCGACGTGAAGGTGACCGGCCGCTCCTTCATCCCGATGAACCGCAACTTCCTGGTCATCGCCAACCACGCCAGCCACCTGGACGCGGGCCTGGTGCGGGTGGTGCTGGAGGAGCAGGGAGACCGGCTCGTCTCGCTGGCCGCGCGCGACTACTTCTTCGACACGCCGCTCAAGCGCGCGTGGTTCGAGAACTTCACCAACCTGGTCCCCATCGAACGGCACGGCTCGCTGCGCCAGTCGCTGCGTCAGGCGGGCGAGGCGCTGCGCCAGGGCTTCAACGTCCTCATCTTCCCGGAGGGCACGCGCTCGCCCACCGGCGAGCTGCAGGAGTTCAAGTCCACGCTGGGTTATCTGGCGTTGACGTACCGGGTGGACGTGCTGCCGCTCTACATCCACGGCGCCTTCGACGCGCTGCCCAAGGGCAGCGTCTTCCCCAAGTCCAAGGACCTCAAGGTGAGCATCGGCCCCGCGCTGGGACACGAGGCGCTGCGCGCGCGCTCGCAGGGCATGTCGCGCTCGGAGAGCTACCGCTACGCCACCCGCATCGCCGAGGACGCGGTGCGCGAGCTGCGTGACGGACGTGTCCTCAACCTGGGCGGACCGCCCTCGACGGACGTGGACGTCCTGCCCGCGCTTCCCTCGGGAGGGAAGAACTCGTGAAGCTGCTCGTCACTGGAGGCACGGGGTTCCTGGGCACGCATCTGGTGCCCAAGCTGGTGGCGGCGGGCCACACGGTGCGCCTCATCGGACGCTCGCGTCCGACGGGGCCGGCGTATGCGGGCACGGAGTACGTCGCCGGCGACTTGAAGGACCGGGACGCGGTGCGCCGCGCGCTGGACGGAGTCGAGGGCGTCTATCACCTCGCCGGGCTCGTCTCCTTCCAGCCGAAGGACGCCCGGAAGATGTTCGAGCTGCACGTGGACAGCACGCGCGAGCTGCTGCGCGACGTGCGCGAGGCGGGCGTGAAGCGCGTCGTCCTCGCGTCCACGTCCGGCACCACGGCGGTGTCGAAGGAGGAGGCGGTGCTCGACGAGTCCGCTGACTACCCGATTACCGTGGTAGCGCGGTGGCCGTACTACATCTCCAAAATCTACGAGGAGAAGCTGGCGCTGGAGTACTGCCGCAAGCACGCCATTCCGCTCGTGGTGCTCAACCCCAGCCTGTTGATGGGGCCCGGGGATGACCGGCTGTCGTCGACGTGGACGGTGGTGAAGTTCCTCAACCGGGAGATTCCGGCGATGCCGGGTGGCGGCATCTCCTTCGTGGACGTGCGCGACGCCGCGGAGGCGTTCCTCCAGGCGCTCACCCGGGGCGAGCTGTATGGCCGCCACCTGATGGGCGTGAACATGACGACCCGGGAGTTCTTCGAACGGCTGGAGCGCCTCACCGGCGTGCCCGCGCCCCGGCTGCGGCTGCCCAAGCAGGTGAACATCCTGGGCGGCCAGTTGCTGGAGCGCTGGGCGAAGCTGCGTGGCACGCCCGCGCCGTTGGACCCGCAGGAAGTGGAGATTGGCGAGCACTACTTCTGGCTGGATGCCGCCAAGGCCCAGGCCGAGCTCGGCTTCCACGCGCGCGACGTGCAGGAGACGCTCGTCGACACCGTGAAGCACATCTACGCGAAGCTGCCGCCCGGGAGCCTGCCCGGCACCAAGGGCCGGCTCGGCGACTTGCGCGAAGGCACCTGAGCTTCGCGCGCACGCGAGTAGGCGCCGCCTCATGAAGGGCGGCGCTTCACCCGTCTCCGGTGTGGTGCCCCGGACGGACGCTCCGCAGCGTCACCGCCGCGAGGACGGAGAGCGCGAGGAAGACCCCCGCGCCAATCACCGCGGCGGTGTTGAGTCCCAGGGTGAAGGACTCCCGCGCGGCCCCCAGCAGCGACGCCTGGATTGAGGAAGGCAGCGAGGGCGCCACGGCCGCCGCGCCGATGAGGCTCTCGCGGACGCGGTCGGCCACCTCCACCGGGACGTCGGGCATCACCACCGGGTCCATCCGCTTGCGGTAGATGAAGGTGCCCAGGCTCCCCATCACCGCGACGCCCAGGGCGAAGCCCAGCTCGTTGGCGGTCTCCGAAGTCGAAGCCGCGGAGCCGGCCTTCTCTGGAGGCGCCGAGCCCACCACCAGGTCCGTGCCCAGCACGGCCATGGGCGCGAAGCCGATGGCCGCCACGACGGTGCCGACCACCAGCAACATTCCTCCCCCCACGCTGTCCGCCTGGGTCATCACCGCATAGCCCAGGCTCGACAACAGGAGGCCCGCGGCCATGACGAAGCCCGGGCGCATCCGTCGGATGATGAAGGGCCCCAGGAGCGAGCCCGCCATCATCCCCACCATCTGCGGCACCATCCGCAGCCCGGCGTCCAGGGGCGACAGGCCCGCCACCAGTTGGAAGTACATGGGGACGAGCAAGGCCATCCCGCCCGAGCAGATGGCCATGAACAGCATGATGACCAGGGTCGCGCTGAACGCCCGGTTCGCGAACAGCCGGGGGTCCAACAACGGATGCGCCAACCTCCGCTGCCTCTGGACGAACACCACGCCCAGGGCCAGTCCTCCCAGCAGCACGGCCACGGGCAACGGATGCCAGCCATGACGGGCCAGTTGCTTGAGGCCGTAGACGGTGGGGAGAATCGCGGCCAGGGACAGCGCCACGCTGGTCAGCTCCACGCGCCCTCCCGAGGGGTCCTTGTACTCGGGGAGCAACAGCGGCGCCGCCACCAGCAACACGAGCATCACCGGGACGCCCATCAGGAACGCGGCGCCCCACCAGAAGTGTTGCAACAGCAGCCCCCCGAGCAGCGGCGCGACGACCATGCCCAGGAGGAAGCAGTTGAGCCACACGGCAATGGCCAGCGAGCGCTGCTGGGGCACCTGGAACATGTTGCTGATGAGCGCCAGCGTGGAGGGCATCAGCGTCGCGCCGGCCATGCCCAGCGCGGCACGCGAGGCGATGAGCATCTCCGGGGTGCGGGAGTACGCCGCCGCCACCGACGCGAGACAGAAGGCCGACGCGCCTATCAGCAGCAGCTTGCGCCGGCCGATGCGGTCTCCCAGCGTGCCCATCGTCACGAGCAGGCCGGAGAGCATGAAGCCGTAGATGTCCATGATCCACAGCTGCTGGACGCTGCTCGCCCCCAGCTCCGCGCTCAGGTGCGGCAGCGCCAGGTAGAGCACGCTGACATCCACCGAGATGAGCAACGTGGGGAGCGCGAGCACCACCAGGCCAATCCACTCCCGGCGTCCCGCCAGGGGAGGCCCTCCACCCACGGCATCCTCGGACTTCGTCATCGCGCCACCCTCTCATGCTTCTGACGCGGCCTCGACGAAACCCGGACGCGTCCAGGCACGCCGTGATGGCGAGCGAGGACTCACTCCAGCCCTCGGACAGCGTCCAGGGCGAAGAGCGGTCAGCGGGAAATCGGGAACGAACGGAGCTTCAGCGAACCTACCGCTTCACCGTCTCACGGGCGCGGTCCACCATCTGCCCCGCCCAGGGCTCGGAGCGGTGGCTCCACACCCACGCGGCGCCCAGGAAGCCCAGTCCGAGCAGCACGAGCACCAGTCGCGCCAGCATGGAGGGTCCCTGCTCGCCTTGCGCCATGACTAGCCCACCACCCTGTTGCGGCCCGTCTTCTTGGCCTTGTACAGGTTGGCGTCCGCCACCTTGATGAAGTGGGTGGGCTCCGCCATGTCCGCCGCCATCTCCGCCACGCCAATGGAGATGGTCACCGGAATCTCCTTGTCGTCGTAGAAGAAGGTCTTCTCCTCGACGAGCTTGCGAATCTTCTCCGCGAACAGGCGCGCCTTGTCCGGCCCGTCCTCGGGCATGACCACGGCGAACTCCTCGCCGCCGTAGCGAGCGAAGCACTGCTCACGGCGCACCAGTCGCTTGATGGACTGGGCCAGCTCCCGCAGCACGTAGTCCCCGGCCAGGTGCCCGTGCTCGTCGTTGATCTTCTTGAAGTGGTCGATGTCGAACATCATCAGCGACAACGTGCGCTGGTACCTGCTGGAGCGGCCCATCTCCCGCTCGAGGTACTCCAGGAAGAAGCGCTTGTTGTTCACGCCGGTGAGGCCATCCGCGATGGTCAGCGTGTAGATGGTCTCGTGGTACTGCGTCTCGATGTTGTCGCCATTGAGGAACTTGAAGATGGAGCCCCCGACCTTGATGAGGTCGCCGTTGCGAAGCGGCTGGGCCTGGAGCACTTCCTGGTCGTTCAGGTAGGTGCCGTTGGTGGAGCCCAAGTCCTCCACCAGCATCTTCCCGCCCCGGCTCAGCACGCGGGCGTGCCGGCGCGAGACGTTGTCCAGGTCCACCACGATGTGGTTGCCCTCTTCCCGGCCAATCGTCAGCTCGGAGTCGACAAGGTACTTCTTGCCGAGCTCCGGGCCGTGAATCTGGACGAGGCAACACTCGGCGCTGCGCTCGTTGCGCAGATCCAGGGAGGAAATCTTGGTGACGCGCGTTTCGTCTCCTGACATCGCCGCCAAGGCTAACACGAGCCCCTTTTCGGAAGCCAAGTAACCCCAGCGGGAACCGCGCTTCCCGGCGCGCCCGGGACGGCCCCGACGGCGACGATGTCCCACATCTGGGGAGTCCGGCCCGGTGGGGAGGACGTGGCCGGGCGGTTGGGCACTCAACGAAGGCAACCGAGCAGGCCTCGGCGGCCTTGTCGCCCGAGGGAGCCGGACTAACGTCCGGCCCAACTATGTCCAAAGTCCTGGCGATGATTCTGGCGGGCGGCGCGGGTACGCGCCTGGAGCCCCTCACCCGTGAGCGGGCCAAGCCCGCCGTCCCTTTCGGGGGCCGTTACCGCATCATCGATTTCGCCCTGTCCAACTTCACCAACTCGGGAGTCTACCGGGTCAAGGTGCTCACCCAATACAAGAGCGACTCGCTCAACAACCACCTGTCCCGCGCATGGCGGATGTCCGCGTTCCTCGGCCACTACGTCGAGGCGGTGCCCGCGCAGATGCGCACCGGCGTGGACTGGTACAAGGGCAGCGCCGACGCCATCTACCAGAACCTCAACATCATCACCGACGAGGAGCCGGACTACATCTTCGTCTTCGGCGCGGACCACGTGTACCGGATGGACACGCGGCAGATGCTCGACTTCCACATGTCCAAGAAGGCCGCGTGCACCGTGGCGGCCATCCCCGTCCCGATTGAGCAGGGGCGCGAGTTCGGCATCATCGACGTGGGCCCCGACGGGCGCATGCGCGCGTTCCTGGAGAAGCCCAAGAACCCGCCGCCCATGCCGGGCAACCCGAAGATGTGCCTGGCCTCCATGGGCAACTACCTCTTCACCACCGACGCGCTGGTGCAGGAGGTGGTGCGCGACGCGGCCAACGAGACGAGCGCTCACGACTTCGGCAAGTCCATCATCAGCGAGCTGTACAAGACGGCGCCGGTGTACGTGTACGACTTCGCGCAGAACGAGATTGCCGGGCAGGAAGGCAAGGAGCGCGGCTACTGGCGGGACGTGGGGAACATCGACATCTACTACCAGTCCAACATGGAGTTGGTGGAGGTGGACCCCATCTTCAACCTGTACAACGACCGCTGGCCCATCCACACGCAGTCCAACAACTACCCGCCGGCCAAGTTCGTCTTCGCGGACAAGGACAACCAAAGGGTCGGCCACGCCATGGACTCGCTGGTGGCGGAGGGCTGCATCATCTCCGGCGGGCGCGTGAATCGCTCCGTGCTTTCCCCGAAGGTGCGCGTCAACTCGTACTCGGAAGTGGAGGCGTCCATCCTCTTCGAGAACGTCACCATCGGCCGCCGCAGCCGCATCCGGAAGGCCATCATCGACAAGAACGTGGAGATTCCGCCGGGGACCACCATTGGCTACGACCCGGTGGAGGACAAGCGGCGCTTCCACGTCACGCCGGACGGAGTCGTCGTCATCCCCAAGGGCATGAAGGTGGTGTGAGCGGCCATGGTCTCATCGGGGGGCCTTCACCTGCGGCCAGCGCGCGACTCGGACCGTCGCGCGCTGTGGCGTGTCCACACCGAGGCGGTGGAGACGCTGTGCCAGGGTGTCTATGCCCCCGATGAGCTGAACACCTGGGTGAGTCTGCTCCGGCCGGAGGGCTATCTCCGGCCGGACCGGCCGCGCACGGTGTTGGTGGCGGAGCGGGGCCGGCGCCTGGTGGGCTTCGGCCAACTCCACTGCCGCGCCGGAGAGCTGGAGGCCCTCTACGTGGTGCCGGACGAGGTGGGTCACGGCGTCGGCTCCCAGTTGCTCGCCGCGCTGGAGTCGGTGGCCTGGGGTGTCGGCACGCCGCTGTTGGGCCTGGATGCCAGCCTCAACGCGGAGGACTTCTACCGGCACCGGGGTTACGTGTCGCTGCATCCGGCCACACGGCCGCTGACGCAGCGGGTGCAGCTGGCCTGCGTGCGGATGCAGAAGCGCAGGCCCATGGCCTCCTCGCGGCGCGAGTCGAGCGCCGGAGCGATGCCCCCTACCTGAAGGCGGCCTTCACCTCGGGCTTGGCCAAGACCACCAGCGCCCAGATGCCGATGGGCAGGGCAAGGCAGCCACAGGTGCCACAGCATGGCACGAGCGACGCGATGGCACCCGCCATGGCCAGTCCGCGACTCTGGAGCTGCCGCATCTTGAACGCGCCGAAGAAGGTGAGCGCATTGAGGAGGAGAACCGGGCCGAACATCACCAGCCGTCCGCCCACGGAGACGAACCAGTCGAGGGTCCCCTTGTTCTTCTCCAGCACGTCCCGGTACTGCGCCAGGTTCGGGTCGTTGTAGAGCTGCTCCAACTGCTCCGGCCCGACGGGTGTCGCCAGGTTGGTGAGGGCCCAGAGGAACGTCACCGCGGAGGTGACCATCAGGAGGATGGCCGGCAGGGACACGGCCTCCTTCGGGTTGGTGCCTGGAAAGCCATCCGTGGGGGCTCCGTATGCGTTCTCCATGTTTCCAGCTCCCGTGACACGTGAAGGGTGCGTGGGCCCACGGCCCAGGATGGCGCGTATTCCAACCAGGAGACGGTGCGGGCACCAAGCGAAATGGCGCCGCACCGTCCCCCAGTCGTCGTCAGGCTCACGCCTTGAAGGTGAGCAAGGGCGCCAGACGCGCCACCTCGCGGACGATGCCGGCCTTCACCTGCGAGTCCACCACCGGACGGATGGGCTTGTAGGCGGCGGGGGCCTCCTCCACCCGTCGCTCCGAGCGCAGGGTGATGCAGTCCACGCCCTTCAGGCCCAGCGCCGCCTCGCTCTGGTCGGCCCCACCCCGTGACAGGGAGAAGCGCGAGCGCGCCCGCCCCGCCCCATGGGACGCGGACTCCAGCGCCCGCGCATCACCGCACCCCACCATGAGGAAGGACGTGGCGCCCATGGAGCCGGGGATGATGACGGGCTGCTCGGCGCCCGCGGGGCAGGCGCCCTTGCGCGCCAACCAGCCCCCCTCGTACGGGAGGGTGAGGTTGTGCGGCACGTCGTAGACGAGCGGTGCCTCCACGTCGCCGAACAGCTCGCGCAGCGTCTGTCGCAACAGCTCCGCGAGCAGCAGCCGGTTGAGGAAGGCATAGTTGGCGGCGGTGGCCTCGGCCTCCAGGTAGCCAGCGACGAGCGCCTCGTCCGCCAGCGGGAGGATGCCGCTCTCCGGGAAGGGAGCCCCCTGGGGCCAGGCCTTGCGGGTGCGCTCACGCCAGGCCACCCCGACGTGTTTACCCACGTCGCGGCTGCCGGTGTGAATCATGAACGCCAGCTGTCCTTCGCGGACGCCCCACTGCCAGGCTCGCGCCCGGTCCTCGACGGCCTCCACGCGCTGCACCTCGACGAAGTGGTTGCCTCCGCCGATGGTGCCCAGGCCCGCGTCGCGCACCACGCCCTCGCGGGTGAGTGCGTCCGGTGCCCAGCTCGGGTTGCCGCGCAGCGCGCCGCCCAGGTGGATGCGTCCCACCTCCGCGTCGAGCTGCGCCAGGTCCGCCGCTTTCGCGCAGCCCAGCGGTGCGTCCAGCGTCTCCAGGAGCCAGCCTGGGATGCCGTCGCGCAGCAGGGCCGTGGACGCTCGCGAGGACATCGCCACGTCCCTCGTGCCGAAGAAGTAGTGGCCCTTCATGCGCTCGACGAAGTCGTCACGTCGCGCCAGGAAGTCCTCCACGGAGAGGTCCGCGACGTGCAAGCGCATGCCGCAGTTGATGTCGGTGCCCACGGCGCCCGGGACGACGAGCCCACGCGTGTGCAGCACCGAGCCGATGGCCACGCCGGAGTCGCCCGGGTGGAAGTCAGGGGTGGCGCGCACGCGCAGCACCTCGCCACCACCCGGGTGCTTCAGGGCGGCGAGCTGTGCGAGCTGTTGGAAGGCCTTGCCCTCGACGGGCAGGTCCGGGGGGAGAAGCACCTCGGCGGGTGGCGCGTTCGCGTCACCGTGGAGGCGCACGGTGTAGAGATGACCGTCATAGGTCACCTCGAGCCCCTCGCGGGCAAGCGCCCGCAGGAGCCGATTCAGTTTCGGCTGCATGACCCAACTCAGGGAATGCCCCGGTGCTCGCGGACGAGCCGCTCGGGGAGACGTGGCGGAGAGAGATGGTGGACCTTGGGTCAGCAGCCGCGGTCGCCGGACGGCTCGAAAGCCATCCTCACCGCGCAGGGACGCATGCCGCGCCGGAGGCTGACGAAACAGTCCACCCGAGGCCGCCTCACTGCCTCACCTCACGCCAAATCACAGCTCGCCGTGCCCCGCTTCACTCGACGGCAAGCATCCGCTCGGCCCCCGCGGCCACCAGCCGAGCGTCGCGCGCCATCGCCGCGTCGGGACTACACCGCCCCGGACAAACCGCCGTCGACGTTGATGGCCGTGCCGCTGATGTAGCCACCCCGAGGAGACAGCAGGAAGGCGACGACGTCCGCGAACTCCTCCGCGCGCCCTACTCGCCCCAAGGGGATGCCCGCGTTGCGCGCCATCTCCGCCTGGAACGACTCCACCGACTTGCCCAGCTCCTGCGCCCGGCGCCCCCACTGGCCGCTCTCGATGATGCCCACGAGCACGGCATTCACGCGGATGTTCTTCGCTCCGAGCTCCTTCGACAGCGCCTTCGTCAGCGCCATGCCCGCAGCGCGTGACACCGAGGACGGCGTCGACTGCACCCCGGGCGTCTTCGCGCCAATCGCCAGCACGTTGACGATGGACCCGCCCCCGGACTCGCTCAGGTGGGGCAGCACGTGCCGCGATGCGCGCACCGCCGCGAACAACTTGAGCTGGAGGTCCGTCTCCCACTCGGCGTCCGTCACCGAGGCGAACGGACGGGCCGCGGCGGTGCCGGCGTTGTTCACCAGCGCGTCCACCCGCCCCCACCGCGCATGGGCCGCGTCCACGAAGTGCTCCACTTCCCACGCCTTGGACACGTCCGCCTGCACCGCGAGGACGTCACCGCCCTCCGCGCGCAGGGCCGAGGCCGTGGCCTCCAGCCGCTCCGTGCCCCGGGCACACAGGGCCACCTTGGCCCCTTCCCGGACGAGCCGTCGGGCCACCGCCGCGCCCAGCCCATCCGAACCGCCCGTCACCAACACCACCCTGCCACCCAGTTCCAGGTCCATGTGCGCCTCCTTCGCGGGCCACGGCACCGGAAGCTCGCGAGAGCCTCCGGCCTGGACACCGGTGCGTGGCCGATGACGCCGCGCACGCACCGGAGGCTACGCCATCACGCCGGCTGCTTCACGGGCACATGCCGCTTCTTGTCGAAGGCGGCCAGAGTGGTGGCGATCTCCTCGTTCACCAGCCGCAGCATGTCCTGCTTCTCGCGGAACGGGAGGAAGGCGCTCTTGAAGCCGGAGACGATGATGGTGGCCAGGTCATCCAGCGACAGGCCGAGTTCCTTGTGGGCCACCCACAGCTCCTTCGTCACCGTGGTGTCGGTGATGAGGCGGTTGTCGGTGTTGATGGTCACCCGCAGGCCGTAGTCGAAGTAGAACTTCAACGGGTGCGCGGCGAGGCTCGACACCGCGCCCGTCTGCACGTTCGACGTGGGGCAGACCTCCAACGGAATCCGGTGGTCGTTGACGTAGTTGAGCAGGTCCCCGTCCTCGCGCAGCCGCGTGCCGTGGCCGATGCGATGCGAGCCCAGGTTGTGGATGGCCTGGGAGATGGACTCGGGGCCGTATGCCTCGCCGGCGTGGGCGGTGCAGTTGACGTTGTTCTTCAGGATGAGCTGGAAGGCATCCTTGTGGTCCTTGGCCGGGAAGCTCGCCTCGGCGCCCGCGAGGTCGAAGCCGATGACTCCCCGGTTCTTGTAGGCCACCGACAGCTCCGCCAGCCGCATGGACGTCTGCGGATTGATGTGGCGGATGCCGCACACGATGACGCCGCACTTGATGCCCGTCTCGCGCTTGGCCACGCGCAGGCCCTCGAGCACCGAGTCGATGACGGTGGTCATCTTCAGGCCCTTCTGAAGGTGCAGCGCGGGCGAGTAGCGCACCTCCAGCCACCGCACGTTCTCCGCCGCCGCATCCACCGCCAGTTCGTAGGCCGCGCGGTAGAGGGAGTCCGCCGTCTGGAGCACGGAGAGCGTCACGTCGAACGCGACGAGATACTCCTCCAGGCTCTCGCAGACCTCACCCATGTGGATGGCCTTGGCCAGTCCGTCCACGGTGTCCGCCGGCAGCTTGACCTTCTGCTGCTCGGCGAGTTCGAGGATGGTCTTCACCCGCATCGAGCCATCCAGGTGGCAATGCAGGTCCGTCTTGGGCAGGGCGTGCAGCAGCTCTTCCGTCACCGCCAGCGTGGGGGGCGGGACGAAGTCCGTCCGCCGGGCCCCAGAAGGGATGCCGGTGGCGCTGGGAATCTCGTCGTCACGAATCGTAGGCATGGTCGAACTTCCTTCCTTACGCCATCCTCCAAACCATGTCGCCCCGCGCGTGTCCATGCAGGCCCCTCGCCCCCGCCCTCGCCCTGACATTGGTGATGGCCGTGGGGTGCCGGGAGCCCGCGGAAACGGCCTTCCGGTACTCCACGGATGCATCCTCCCGTGCCGGGCTGACACCCCTGCCGGATGGGGTCATCACCGGCAACGAGGCCGGCGCCGTGGTGCGGCTGGACCGCGCCGGAGCGGTGGTCTGGCGGGTGGCGCTCGGACGGGAAGTGGCGACGCGGCCCGTCGTGGCCGGCGACAGCGTCATCGTCGGAACAGTCGCCGGAGACCTGGTGCGACTGGCCCTCGTGGACGGAGCGGAGCGCTGGCGCCTCACCGGCGAGCCCCCGGTCCTCACTCCCCTGGTCGCGACCTCCGACGGAGCCTCGGTCTTCGTCGTGGCTCCGGATGGCGCGGTGCGTTCACACGCGGTGGACACGGGCAAGGTCCGGTGGCGGACGCCCGTGCCCAAGGCCGACGAAGCCCACCTGGATGCCCGTCGCGGGCTCCCCTCCCCCGTCCTCGTGGACGGGCGGCTGGTGGTGGCGCTCGGGGATGTGGGGCTGGTGGCCCTATCCTCGGAGGACGGAGCCCGGGTCTGGCGGCAGGAGGTCCGGGGCGTGCTGGGACTGGAGGTCTCCGGGGACGTCCTCTTCGCCAGCACGCGAGACAAGCGCGTCTGGGCCTTGAAGGCCCGGGATGGCGCACCGCTCTGGGAGAAGAGCCCCGCGAAGGAGCTCACCAGCCCGCCCTCCCTGGCCCTGGGCCTGCTGTGGGTGGGCGCGCGCGTGGAGGACGCCGCGGTGCTGGTGGCGCTCTCGCCGGAGGACGGGAAGGAGGTGGCGCGGGTGGGACTGCCGGACGCGCTCACCACCAGCGTGGCCGAGGCTCCTGGCGACATGCTGCTGGTGCCCACCCACGGACGACAGGGACGGCTGGTGGCCCTGAAGCGGCCCACGTGGGAGCGCGCGTTCTCCCTTCGCACGGACACGGCACTGCGCTCGCGGCCGGTCGTCCTGGGGCAACAGGTGTTCGTGCTCGGCCAGGATGGGCGGGTGCTGTCGTGGAAGCTGCGCCCACCGGAGCCTGTGCGCGGGCCCTGAAGATTCCCGGCGCGACGTCGTCAGGGGGCCCCACGGGCGGGCGTCCTCTTCTCCGCGCCCGGCAGAAGAGGCCCTACACGCTCTCGGACTTCGCTGGTTCGAATCCAGCTCCCTCCGCCATCTGGAGGGATAGCCAAGCGGTCGACGGCACCAGACTTCCATCTGGCAGGTCTTCCTCACGGCTTCCTCACTCGGGCGCGGAAGAAACCCCGCGCGTTCCCCTGCTAGCCTGGCATCAGGAAGCGGGCGATGACGCGCTTGAGTCCCACGGCACCGCCGAACTCCACCGTCACCTTGGCATTCGGCCCCGAGCCATCCGTGGCGACGATGCGGCCCACGCCGAACTGCTCGTGTCGCACGCGCATGCCGCGCACGTCCCCGCTCACCGCGTCCATGTCCGACGCCTGTGAGTAGGAGCGGTCGATGCGCGGCCCGTCGTCCTCGTCCCAGGTCCGCTTGCGCGGGGGCGCCATGGGCGCGGGCCGAGGTGGCTCCGGGATGTCCTGCTCGCTGATGCCGAACAGTTTGGGCGGCACGTCTCGCAGGAAGCGGCTGGGCTGGTTGTAGCGCAGCTCACCGAACAGCGAGCGGCACTGCGCCAGGCTCACGAAGAGCCGCTTGCGCGCACGGGTGAAACCCACGTAGCAGAGGCGCCGTTCCTCGGCCATCTCCTCCCCGTTGTCCGGGTCCTCGCCCTTCAGCGCTCGCGAGTGAGGGAAGACGCCGTCCTCCAGGCCCGTGAGGAACACCGCGTCGAACTCCAGGCCCTTGGCCGCATGCAGCGTCATCAGCGCCACCCGGCCCTCACCGACCTCCGCGTCCGCGTCACCCACGAGTGAAATCTGCTCGAGGAACGCCTGGAGCGGAGGCGTGTCCGCCGACAGCGGCGCGGCGTCCACCTCGGGCGGCACCTCCGCGGGGGGATTCGCCGCGGCGGCCACCGACGCGGCCGCGCGGTTCAAGTCGAACTCCTGCGCGGCGCCCAGGAACTCGCGAAGGTTCTCCGCGCGCGTCGTCGCCTCGTCGCTGCCCTCGGCGACGAGCGTGTCCACCAGCTTCGTCTCGCGCAGCATCTCGTCCACGGCGCTCGCCGCGTCCGTCGTTCCCTCCGCGTAGGCGTTCAGCGACTTCAGCAGCCCGTGGAACGTGCGCAGCCGCTTCACCGCCGTGCTGTTCAGCGCGGGGATTCGCTCGGGCTCGGCGAGGACCTCGAACAAGCTCTGGCCCTGGGTGTTGGCGTGGTCCGTCACCCGCTCCACGGTGGTGTCGCCGATTCCGCGCGCGGGCGTGTTGATGATGCGCAGCAGGTCGGCGTCCGAGCGCGGGTTCACCATCAGCCGCAGGTACGCGGAGGCGTCCCGCACTTCCGCGCGGTCATAGAAGCTGCGGCCGCTCACCAGCGTGTACGGCACGCGCGCCAGCCGCAGTCCCTCTTCCAGCACACGGCTCTGCGCATTGACGCGGTAGAAGACCGCCATGCTGGAGTACTTGATGAAGCCCTCCCTCTGGAGCGCGAGAATCTGCCGCGCCACCTCCTGCGCCTCCATCCGCTCGTCGCGGTTGAGCATGAGCTGGAGCGTCTGGCCCGCGGGCCGGTCCGACCACAGCTTCTTCTCCATCCGCCGCGTGTTCTTCCGGATGACCTCGTAGGCCGCGTCCAGGATGTTCCGGTCCGAGCGGTAGTTCTGCTCCAGCTTCACCACCTTCGCGCCCGGATACTCGCGAGGGAAGTTGAGGATGTTGTCCACGTCCGCGCCACGCCAGCGGTAGATGGACTGGTCGTCGTCCCCCACCACCACCAGGTTCGCCGACGGCGGCGGCGCCAGTTGCTGCAGGAGCGCGTACTGCACCGGGTTGGTGTCCTGGAACTCGTCCACCAGCACGTGGTGGAAGCGGCGCCGGTAGTTCTCCAGCACCTCCGGCCGCTTGCGGAACAGCGTCACCAAGAGGAGCAGCAGATCGCCGAAGTCCACGGCGTTGGCCGCGCGCAGGCGGTCCTGATAGGCGCGGTACACCTTGTGGACCAACTGGCCGCGCTCGTCACCGGGTGCCACCTCCATGTCCTCGGGCAGCCGGGCCGCGTTCTTCTCCTGGTCGATGCGGCTGAGGATTTCGCGCGGTTGCATGGACTGCTCCAGCCCCGCCTCCCGCATGGCCCGCTTCACGACGTTGAGCTGGTCCCCATCGTCATAGATGACGAACGAGCGGGTGAGCCCCACGTGCTCCGCCTCGCGCCGCAGAATCATCGCCGCGGCCGAGTGGAAGGTGCTCACCACCAGGTCGTTCGCCTGGCGCCCCAGCAACTGCACCAGGCGCTCGCGCATCTCCCTCGCTGCCTTGTTGGTGAAGGTGACGGCGAGGATGCGCCACGGGAAGACCTCTTGGACCTTCACCAGGTGCGCCACCCGGCGGGTGATGACGCGCGTCTTGCCGCTGCCGGCGCCCGACAGGACCAGGAGCGGGCCCTGCTGGTGCAGCACGGCCTCCCGCTGGGGAGGATTCAGGTCTTCGAGGAGGGCGGATTCGTGGACGTTCACGGTGGGACTCAAGGGGGAGCCTCTGCTTCTAACGTCTTTCTCCGTCCGGTGGGCGGCCTTCCACCGCCCCGGGACGCCCGGCCGGTCCCCTGGCTTTTCGCGCTCGGGTATATAGGGCGGAACACCATGTCCGACTCCTCTTCAGGTCCCCCTTCGCGGCCCACCCAGGCCGCACTGGAACGCTACGCGGAGCTCTTCAACCAGAGCCTGACGATGCGCCACTTCGGCGCCTCCGTGTCCTTCCCCGAAGGCCGCAAGGTCGTCGTCTCCCTGCCCGAGCTGCGACCGGAGCACCGAGGGGGCGTGGGCAGCGCCGCCGCCGTCAACGGCGGCATCCTCGCCGCCCTCTTCGACCTGGCCATCGGCACCTGCGGCGCGCTGGTGGACCCCAGCCGCCGCTGCGCCACCGTGCAGCTCTCCATGAGCTTCGAGCGACCCGTCACCGGCGACCACATTCGCGTGGAGGCCGAAATCGACAGCCAGGGCCTCACCCTCCTCTTCGCCACCGCCCGCGTGTACGACGCGGAGGGCCGGATGTGTGGGCGCTGCCAGGGCGTCGTCCGCCTCTCCAACCTCCCCTGGTCCTCTGGGGAAAGCCCCGCCATCAACTGACCCTTGACCACCCCTCCGCACATCTTCCCGGTTCCCGACGATATGTCCGCCACGGACACACGTTACCCGGGCACCGGGGAGCGGCGGCCACGCCCCGGAGACGCTTCAGAGCGACGGGAAGACGGCATGAGTGCAGCCGTGCAGGGCCTGCGGATGACGACGGTTCGACTACCGAGGGAAGCCGAGGAGCCGATGGAGGCGTCGCGCGGGGTGGACGAGGAGTCCCTGTCGCGCAAGGCCCTCGCCGGTGACAGGAGCGCGTGGGACGCACTGGTTGCGCGCCACCACCGCCGCGTCGTGGTATCGCTGCTGGCCCGAGGCGTCCGGGTGGACCGGGCGCACGAGCTGGCCCAGGAGACGTGGGCCCGGCTCATCCAACAACAGCAGCGAGGGCTGCTGACGGAGCTGCGCCTGCCCAACCTCGCCCTCACCCAAGCGGCCTTCCTGGCCGCGGACGATGCCCGCCGCGTCCGGCGAGAGTCCATCTCCGGGGCGGTGGAGGAATTGCCCGAGCGTCAGCATCCCGTGGACCCGGCCGTGTCCGCCGAGCGTCGCCTGCTTTCCGAAGAGCAGTTGTCCCGCGCCCATGCCGCGCTCGCCCAGGTGTCGCCGAGCGCGCGGAGCGTGTTTCTCCTGGCCTGTGACGGCCAGGAGCTACCCCATGCCGAAGTCGCCGCGAAGGTCGGTCTCTCCGTCCAGCGCGTGCGGCAGATCCTGTGCGAGGTCCGGAAGAAGCTGCGGACCGCGCTCGAGGAGGAGACCCATGCTTAAGCCCCACCTGACCCGCGACTCCGCGGAGCAGTACATCCTGGGCGCACTGGCCCCGGAGAAGGCGGCGGCGTTGGAGGCCCACACGCTGGAGTGTGAGCCTTGCGCCGTGCTGCTGCAGGAGGAAGCCCTCCTGTCCGAACAGCTCACCGAGGCGGCCAGCACCTTCCCCCGGGAAGAGCGCGTCGTGCGTCCCCTCGTGTGGCACGCAAGACGCGCGGGGACGGGCGCGGCCATCGCGGCCCTGGCGGCGGCGGCCTCGCTCACGCTGGTGCTGCTGACCGGCGACAAGGCGACGCATCCCTCGGTGCCCGACACCCTGGATGTGAGGCCGCCCACCGTGGCCCTGGAGCTGGACGAGGTCGACTCGCCGACGAAGTCGAACGTCGTCGCATGTCCGGACCTGGCCACGCAGGACTTCTGCACGCGCAAGGCCGCCGAGCGCGGCCTGCTGGTCATGAATCCCTGGGGCACCGCCGAGGTCCCCCGCTACGAGGCCCGCACCGGCCTCCCCGAAGGCGCGCTGAGCGCGCGCCAGCCCGTGTCGCTGTGAGGACGCCCGCCATGGACTTCCGGAAGAATCTCGTCGCCCTGCTGCTCGCCCTGGCCGCTCCAGCGGCCGTGGCGCAGTCGTCGGGCGGCGCCCAGAAGCTGCCAGTCGGCTGGTACGTCACGGAGAGCGCGCCCAAGCGCTACGAGGCGGGTGTCGACAACAGCGAGCCCTGCGAGGGCGCCCGCAGCGCGTACCTGCGCTCGCTGTCGCTCGATGAAGCGGGCTACGGCACGTTCATGCAGGCCTTCGGCGCGCAGGACTTCCGCGGCAAGCGGCTGCGCTTCTCCGCCGCCGCGCGCGTGAAGGACGTGGACGGCTGGGCTGGCCTGTGGATGCGCGTGGAGGGACCTGACCCGAAGCAGCCGCTCGCCTTCGACAACATGCAGTCGCGCGCGCTGGTCGGCACCCGGGGCTGCAAGCGCTACGAGGTGGTGCTGGACGTCCCCAAGGAGGCCACCACCATCATGGCCGGCCTCATCATGAGCGGCACGGGACAGGCGTGGCTGGACGGCGTGCGCTTCGACATCGTGGACAACACGGTCCCCGTGACGGACCTCCTCGCCGGGCGCCCGGTGGTGGCCTCCACTGGCCCCGCCGGACTGGACGAAGTCGCCACCCCCGTGGCGAAGAACGACCAGGTCCCCCTGGGCCGCGTGGGCGACGTCTGGTTCAACCATGGCCGCGTCGCGGCGGAAAAGGCATACACCAAGCGCGCGGATGGCGTCTGGGTGAGCATCCTCTCCGAGGAGATCTACGAACACGGCATCGAGGTGACGGGCACCTTCGGCCAGCGCCAGTTGGAGCTGAAGGTACGGGCCGGCACCTCGAAGACGCTCATCGACGGCACGTGGGGCGGAGAGCCCGTCAGCATCGCGCTCTCTCCGGACGCCCTCACCATGAAGTGGGGCCGGCTGACGCGGGAGCTGCAGCGGGACAAGGACGCCGCGGTGGACAGCACCTGCAACCGCTACCAGGTCAACGAAGGGCCGCGCGTCATGGACCAGATAGACGTGTGCGGCGCGGCGCTCGGCACCAAGCCTCCCGCGGCCCAGCTCGTCACGGCCTTCCTGGCCAACGGCTTCCGCCGCAGCATGCCGGCTCGCAACTTCCCCATCCCGCAGCCGCCCGTGCTCAGCCGCGAGGCGCTCGACACGCAGCGCACCGGCACTCCGAACCAGTAGCAGCAGCCCGGGAAGTGTGGGGCCCGCGCTCACCGCGAGGGCCCCGTCCCGCGAAGTCAGAAGGCGAAGTCCCGCTCCAGCGTCTCGCCGCCAGCCTGCACCGTGAGGTGGGCGGAGCGCGCGCCGGTGGAAGACGCCGTGGACAAGTCGAATGCCAGGCCCTCGGGCCCGGACGTGGGCTTGAGCGAGGGACGGCCGGGACTGAGGAACACCGCCGCCGTCACCGTCCGGCCCGTCAGGGGCTGCACCAACAGCCGGACGCGCTGACGCTCGCGAACCAGCACCACTCGAAACTCCCGCCGCTCCTCCAGCACCTCCCGATGCTCCGGGTGGCGCGCCGCGGAGGGACGCTGAGAGGCCGGCTCACGCGAAGAGCGCGCGGCGCGGGCCATCGTCCCGTCGCCCTCCTCCATCTCCAGGGCCTCTTCAATCGCGTCGTCGCCCTCACCGAGGGCCAGCACCGCCTGGGCGCATTCGCCACAGCGGGCCGTGTGCGCGTCCATCCGCTCGCGCTCGTCGGCGGACATCATCCCCATGTCGAAGCGCCAGAGGTCATCTTGCGTGAGGTGGCGACGCGGGGGCGCATCCACGGGCGCCGCATCCGCGATATCCGCGCGGCACTCGACACAGCCCTGGATGTGGGGAGTGGGTGTCTGGGGCCCGCCTGTCCAGGTGGCCACCAGGTCATCGCAGCCGGCCCGGGAACCAAACCACCAGGCCTTGTCCTGCTCCGCGGAGTCGAGCAACTCCAACTCCTGACGGCGCTGCGGGTTGAGGGGAATGAACCAACGGGCTCTGGGGCGAAGCGACGAATCCAGGCTCCCGAGCGACTCCAGATAGCGGTCTCGATTTCGAGCGGCCTCACCATCCAAGGCACCATGGAGACCCTCCCAGGCGGCCAGTGCAAATGCGGCGGAGGCGGCCCTGTCCCGAGCGGCAAGTCCCTCCAGCGCCGAGGCCCGCCACACCTCCGCCTCGTCACCACCCTCCAGCGCCACCTCCATCGCTTCTTCCGCGGCCCTCAACAGCACGGGCTGGAGTGCCTGCGGTTTCTGCGCCTGGAGCCAGGTCCCCACCCCCGGTCGACCGAGGCCGCGAAGGGCGGCCTCCACACCTTCCGTCCCCAACCGGGTCGCCCTCCTCAGAAAGTCCCCAGCGGCCTCGAGGACGACTCCTGGTGAGGTGGACCCGGCGGTGAGAACAGCGCGACGGGTGGCGTAGCGAGACATGGCATCGGTCTTCATGACTTCATTCCTCCTGAATACCCCGGGATGTGACCGGGAAGGAGGCTCACGCTTCCTCCCCTCGTGGCGACTCTCGCTGGAGATCCAGCAGGTAGAGCTTCAAGTAGGCCTGGGCGCGACTGACGCGCTTGTAGGAGTTGACCACGGTGATGTTCAGCCGACGTGCGCATTCCTCGTGATCCTCCACGTCCTCGTGGTGATACAGCTCCCATGCCGAGGCTTCCTTGGGGTGCTCCTGCTGGAGCCGGGCGAACGCGGCCCAGTACAGCTCCTGGGCATCCGCGCGCTCCTCGGTCCTCCGGCCCAGCTCCACGGCGCGAGACCGCTCCGATGGAGACTCTTCCATGGCGTCATCGGGGTCCGACGGAGGCGCCGCGAGCTCCTCGCGGTGCCGCCGGTAGAAGTCGATGGCGACGTGCTTGACGATGCGCAGGAAGAACGTCTTGGGAGACGCGCTCCGGCCTGGCATCTGTTGGGAGATGCCACGGAACTGATCCAACCCGCGGTCGAGGAACTTGCCGACCGCGTCCTGGAAGAGCTCATCCGAGTCCGCTGGGGACCCGCGGCCGTAGCTCGCCTGAATCTTGCTGATGACATACCGGGCAGGCCGGTTCCATCGCTGGACCAACGTACCGAGCGGGCCTCCAATGGGCTCGCCCGAAGCGCGGCGGCGGACCACCTCCGCGAACAATTCGTCATCCGTGAGCTGCTCGAACACCGGAAGGACCTGAGGGCTGTGCCCGGAGAACCGCCCCGGGAGATGGGGATACAGGGATGTGGCGCGGCAAGGTACCACGTTGGCATCCGCAGGCAGCCTCCGAGTGGAGCAGGGGACCCCGGCTACCCGGACGACCGGACAGACGGAGCACCCAAGGAGGCCCGACCCTCGACGCGCCGATTTCCTGACAAACTATCCCTCAGGGAATGCGGGCGGGGGAGCGGGAATTTTCGCGTCAGGAACCGGAAAAGGTCGCGTCCCTGGCCGCAACGCTTTCGAGCGCCCGGCCCGAGAGGCCCTACACGCAGTGGTTCGACTCCACACCCCCACCACCCGGTGGGGCGACGCCGGGCGGACCGGCACTGACCTCGTAAATCAGCCCGCCGGCCTCTCGACTCGGGCGCTCACCCTCTTTCTTGAAGGAGCCGTGTCATGTCCCCCCGCACCATCGTCATCGGAGACCTCCATGGCTGCCACGACGAGGCCCTGGAGCTGCTCGCCAAGGTGGGGGCCACGTCCAGCGACCGCGTCATCTTCGCCGGGGACCTGGTGGACCGGGGCCCGAAGCCCCGCGAGTGCGTGGAGCTGGCGATGCGGCACGAGGCCATCCTCGGCAATCACGAGGAGAAGCACCTCCAGCAGCGCCACCGCGAGGACAGCCGCCTGCTGCCGGACCACCTGGCGACGCGACAGGCCCTCGACGCCACGCACTACGACTGGATGGCGGCGCTGCCCCACTACATCCGCCTGCCCGAGCACAACGCCCTCGTCGTGCACGCCGGCATGCTGCCCGACCTCCCCGTCGAGGCGCAGGACCCCTACCACCTGCTCCACGCGCAGTGCATCCAGCCACCCGGCAAGAAGAGCTACTGGCCGTCCAAGGCACCGGAGGGCTGGACGTTCTGGACCCATCACTGGAAGGGGCCGGAGCGGGTCATCTTCGGACACACCGTCTTCGACCAGCCGCTCGTCACCGAGCACGCAGTGGGTATCGACACCGGCTGCGTGTATGGCCGCTCACTGACGGCGGTGGTGCTGCCCACGTGGGAGCTCGTCTCCGTGCCCGCCCGGAAGTCCCACCGGAGTGGCAAGGACGTGGCGCGCATCCCCATCCACGGCGACGTGTGCGTCTTCTCCTGAGCACCTGAGCACCGATACGATTTCGCGCCCGGCCGACGGGGCCAGACACGCCTGAGAGATGCGGGTTCGAGTCCCGCCGACGGCCGTCAGGCCTCGTAGTTCAACTGGCAGAACACTGGACAGTCAATCCAGCAACACAGGCCTCGTCACTCGGGCGCACCCTCTCTCTCCCTCACATCCCAGCTTCGCGCGGGTGGCCGTGCCTTGAGCACGAAAGGCCCCCGTGCGTTCCACGCGCGGTGCACTCCCCTATCGCCCTCGGGCGCCTGGGGTCCGCCCCGCGCCTGACCCGCCGCACGTCCCGAAAGGTGGCACCCCATGACGACCCCGACGCAGAACACTCCGCTGCTGCCCGAGACGCAGCGTGGCCCCGCCGAGCGCCTGCTGGACCTGGTGCTCAGTGGCTCCGCGCACCTGTGGCACAACCGGCCGGGACTGGACGTGAATGGCACCTGGGTGGCCGCGGCGCACGCCACTCCGGCGCAGCGCACGCTCGGCAAGCCCGTGAAGCCGGGCCTCTTCGTGCCGGCGGCGGTGCGCCTCTACCGACAGCTGTTGGACATCCACCGACTCAACTCGGAGCTGATGGCGCACTTCGCGTCGTACGCGCTGACGCAGACGGACTGGCGTGACCTGAAGGTGGCCACGTGCGCGCTCATGCTGGTGCAGGAGCACGCGGGCCAGCCCGTCGTCGGCGAGGACGGGAAGGTGGCGTTCCACGACGATGACTGGCGGGCCATCGGCGAGGCCATGGTGCTGCACTACGAGCGCAAGTCCACGCGCATGCTCACGCCCAAGGCGGTGCTGCGAGTGGCGGAGCTGCTCGAGCTGCCGGACATCGCGCGCCTCAACCGAGAGGCGGGCTTCGGCGACCCGGCGTCTCGCAAGGCGCCCATGGGCCGCTGGAAGCGCGTGGCGTCCCGGTGGCTGGCGGCGCGTGAGGCCAACCTGCCGATGCTCCAGGGTCTGGTGAAGGCGGGCTACAAGGAGACGCTGAAGAAGCTGGCGCGCAAGGCGGGGTACAAGCCGCGCGCGCAGGGCTTCTTCGAGGTGCTCGGCTGGAAGCAGAAGCAGGCCGAGGGCGGGCACCGCACGGTGGGCCTGAGCGGGCTGACGTTGGTCAAGAGCCAGCGCTTCGACGGGTTGTCGGAGGCGGAGATCTGCGAGTGGATCGAGCTGGAGCGCCTCTCCTACAAGGAGGTGGTGGGCCGGCTGCCGAAGGACCTGGGCATGACTCCGGCCATCATGGCGGCGCTGCTGCCCTCGTTGTCGGACCGTGACTTGCGACTGATGACGCCGACGCTCGAGGAGCTGGGGCTGTTGGCGGAGCCCTCCGTGCGCGGGCGATGGGAGCTGGCCGTCCAGACGGCGACGGACCAGCGCGCGCTGAACATCGCGAAGAACGTGCGCAGCGACGTGCTGCGCCAGAAGCTGGAGGAGGCGAGCGACAACGCGGCACGACAGGCGGTGGCGGAGGCGACGGCGGAGACCGACGTGAGGGTGATGTTCCTCATCGACAAGTCGGGCTCCATGGAGGGCGCCATCGAGAACTCGAAGGAGGCGCTGGCGCGCATCCTCGCGGGCTTCCCGATGGAGAAGCTGCACATCGCGGCGTTCGACACGATGGGCACCGTCCTCAAGCCGAAGGCCGCCAACCGCACGGCGGTGCAGCACATGCTCGAGCGGCTCAAGGCGTCGGGCGGCACGACTCACGCGGCCGGGGTGCATGCCCTGCACCGCGACGGCGTGAAGGTGCCTGAGGGGGCGAAGCTGGTGGTCATCGTCGTGGGTGACGAGGCGGGCGAGGCGGGTGACCAGTTCGCCCGCGCGTTCCGCGACTGCGGCTACACGGTGGCGGCGCTGGCGTTGCTGGTGAGCGTGGCGGGGGCCCGTGGCAACACGGTCCGCACGTGCGCGAGCTTCATGAAGGTGCCCTTCAGCGAGGTGAACGTGGACCAGTTCGCGGACCCGTACCAGGTCCCCCGGGTGCTCAAGGCGCTGCTGGATGCGCCGACTCAGCCCGGTGCCAGCCAGTCCGGCTGGGTGGAGCGGGTGATGCGCACGCCGTTGCTGAAGGTGGCGTGAACCCGAAGTCGTGGTGACAAGGAGGCGGCGTGGACTACCGGAAGTTCCTCGGGAAGGTGGAGTCGGCGGTGCTGCCGTATCTGGGCGGCGGCACCGTGGACACCGCTTCGCGCCGCCTCCGTGTCACCTCCCCCGTGGCGCCGGGGTGGTGGCGCTTCGAGGTGAAGGGGCGGGAGGCCACGGCGTGCGAGCCGGCCAGTCCGGAAGGTCTGGACAGGCTGCCGCGCGTGCGAGGCCACATGTGGGGCTCGCGGCTGGTGCGCGAAGGCGCGGTGGCCGAGCCCCTGGAGTTGATGCCAGAGGAGGAGCCCGCCGTGCTCGCGCCCGTGAGTGCCCGGCGCTGGCATGACGGCTCGCTGCTGTTCGACGGGGTGGACTTCGAGGGCGAGGCGGAGGACCAGGCACGCCGTGCCCTGGAGGAGGGTCAGCCGCTCTCCACCGTGAAGGGCGTGAGCGCGCCGCTGCGGGCGGCCTATGGCTACGCGCTCTTGGGGTCGGCGTCCAGGACGCTGGGCATCCGCTTCGCACCAGCGGAGACGCGCGGCCGGGTGCTGCGGGTGGCCGAGCAGGGCCGGACCGAGGCGGAGTCCTGTCTGCGGGCCCTGGTGGCGGAGCGAGAGGCCCATCAGCGCGCGCTCGCGGCGAGGCTGCTGGCGGCGAACGTGCAAGCGCAAGCGGCACAGACAGCGGAGGCAGCTCGGGCCCGTGCCGTGGAGCTCGCGGAGAGGGCTCGGCGACACCTCGATGGCGCGGGGGCCCGACATGGGCGGGGTGCGCCAGTGGGCGACCACTCGCGCGCGGAGGTCGCGCTCCAGGGCGCGGGGGCGCGGTTGCTGAACCATCGAAGGATGGCGGGAAATCAGTTGGAGGTGACGTTCGCCTTCATGGGGGAGCGCTTCATCTCCGTCGTCGACGCGGGCACGCTCCAGGTCATCGACGCGGGCGTGTGTCTCGCGGGCGCGGACAGCGAGGTGACGCTGGAGAGCCTGCCCTCGGTCATCCGCGAGGCCATCGAGACGGACGTCCTGGTCATCACGCGGCACGGGTGACGTGCGGAGAGGAGGAGTCATGTCGATGCAAGAGGTGTGTCTGCTCATCGGTCGCGACGAGGAGGTGCTGTGGTGCGAGACCTCCGACAGTCCCGTCCTGCTGCCTGACTCCCGCACGCGGTGGGAGGCCATCTGGTACTGGCGTCACGAGCTGGTGGAGGTCGCGCACAGCCACCCCGAAGGCCCGCTCGGCTTCTCCACCGAGGATGAGACGACGATGACGGCGTTGACGGAGGCGCTCGGTCGCGCACCGCGCTTCTCCGTCGTGGCTCCCGGCGGAATGGTCGCCCGCGTCGAGGGCCGCGATGTCTGGGTCTCCGACGAGCCCTGGTGGGCCGAGCCCTTGCGCGAAGTCTCGGGAATGACTCACTCGCCCATGGCGCGCGCGTAAGGCTCCGCTCAGCTCGGGTGACGCCACAGCTCCTTGAGGTCCTCGGGGAGCTGGTCCATGACATCCTCGGCCTCGCCTTCGCTGATCTGATCTCTCACGGCGTTGAGGACCGCGCGAACCACGGGCGCCACCGCGTCCGGGTTGAGCGCCAGGTCCTCACCCACGCGCTTGAGCAGCTCCTCGCGGCCAAAGCCCCCCGGCAGCTCGTCCTCGTGGCGCTCGCACCGGTGCAACAGCTCCGTCAGCTTGCCGGGGAGTTGCGCCTCCAGGTCCTCTGTCTCCTCGCTGTTGATGCGCTGCTCCACCGCGCAGAGCACGGACACGGCGGCCTGCTCCGCCACCGCGGGCGACATGCCACCGCGCTCGCACAGGTGCTTGATGAAGGCCCGGTAGGTCTGGCTCGCGTGCGCGGCGCTTCTCCGGGCACGTCGGGCCTCGATGGGCAGCTCTCCGCGCGCGCCTTCTGGTGAAGCCCGCCGGCCCTCTTGCTCCCGCTTGTCCGCCATGACCTGTCCTCCCGATGTGCCTTCGTGGACATCAGGTTGCCCACGGCTCCCGGGAGGAGCACCACTCGACCTGTGCGGAGGACGGGCCGCCGCCTCCCCGCCCGCTACGCGGCTTTGCGCACGTAGGTGTCGTACAAGGCGCCGAAGAAGAACCGCCCGAAGCGCAGCAGCGCGGACAGCCGACGCTGCGTGTCCCGAGCGCTCGGCACGCGCAGCGTGGAGAGCTGCACGGCGAAGTCCTTCGCATTCAACCGCAGCAGCCCTCGCGCGATGCAGGGGCCCGAGGCGTCACTCCCCCGGTGCACGGACACGAGCAACCGCGTGGTGTCCACCCAGAGGTCGAAGCCCGCGTCGTCGTGGACGTCCTTGTAGCCGTCGAGGAAGAAGCGCTCGCCCGACTCCGCCACCAGGGGAAGCTGGTAGTGCATCCGCCGCCCGCCCGGTCGCGCCGCCTCCCGAGTCATCAGGTGGAGTTCGCCTCGCTCCACCGCGAGGGGCCGAGGAGACAACGACAAGGCCTCCACCACGCCGGAGAGTCCCAGGGGATGCAGCGGGTCCTCCAGCGTGCGCTCCAGGTCATGAGTCTCCACCGTGAGGACGAAGCGCAGGTGGGTCGCATCGACGCGCTTCGGGTCTCCCGCGACGAGCGCGTTCTCCGCCACAGCACCCGAGATGGAGCCGTACATCGTCTCGGTGAAGCGCACGCCCACCGGCGTCCGAGCTCCGGCCTCCAGCTCCTCCGTCGCGGGTGTGTAGTCGATGCTCCACCCGTGCCGCTTCGCCATCAGCGAGACACAGCGCTCGGCCACGGCGGAGAGCGTGAACAGGGGATTGGTCCCCAGCGGTCTCGGAATCACCGAGCCGTCGCTGACATAGAGCCCTTCGTGCACCTCGGTGCCTTCCTCGCGGGCGAAGACACGCCCCTCGTGGTCCACGACGCCCGCGCTGGCGTCCTCGGCCATGACGCAGCCGCCGAGCGGATGCGTGCAGAGGACCTCATGGCCGGTGAGCCGATTCCACAGCGGATTGCGAACGAAGGTCCCACCCAGGGCCGCGGTGGCCTCGCGCAATCTCCGGTCCACCCGCTCCAGCTCCGGCTGCGTGCCCGCGTCCGGCCAGTTCACCCGCACCCGGTCGCCCTCCAGCCGCAGCTCACCGGTGCCCGCGTCGTGGGACATGACGAGGAAGGTCTGCGTGTTGCGCATGGCCCCGTGGTACGGCCCCCGCACCGCGCTGTCCGCCACGCGCGCCAGCTCCTCCAGCTTGTCCCGCAGCCCCTCGTCCGTGTCGTCCCCGGCCACCGCGGAAGCGGCGGCGAGCAGGCCCAGCATCGGCCTTCCGAACGCGCCCGGCATGGCGCCGTTCTCGATGACCATGCCGTCCTCCTGCCGGGACGTCCCGCGCTCATCGATGATGCCGCTGATGGTGGGGCCCACGGGCTCACGGCCCTCCACGGGATGGGTCCCATGGCCCACGCCGTTGATGGGGACGTCCGTGTTGTAGCCGAACGCCATCACATCGCCGTTGGAGCTGAAGCGCTGGCCCAGCATCCGCGACAACGGCAACCCCAGTGCCTGGGAGCGAAGCAGGATTTCCGCCGAGCCCATGGTTCCCGCCGCGAGGACGACCATGTCCGCCGTCACCCAGAGGTCCGGCGCCTCGAAGCGCTCACGGCCGCTGTTCATCGGCCGGTAGTAGATGCGCCAGCGTCCGCCATCGCGCGCCAGGTAGCGCACGCCCACTTCAGTGAAGAGCTTCGCGCCGTGGCGGTGCGCATCCGGCAGGTAGTTCATCAGCACGGAGTTCTTCGCGCCCTGATTGCACCCGGTGAGGCAGTCGCCGCACAACGAGCAGGCGCCCTGACGCACGCCCGCTTCATTCACTCCGCCCGCGAAGGAGACGGCCAGGGGCGGACGCCGGAAGGTGCCACCCAGGTGGCGCGCGGCGCGCTCCATCGCCTCCAGCGAGGCCAGGGGCGGCGAGGACTCCGGATAGGGCGTGGGACGCAACATGCGCTCGGCCCAGGTGAACCCGTCTTCGAGGCGGCCGGGCACATCCGCCCGGAGCGCCTCCGGCCAGCGTGCGTCCTGGAACACGCGCGGGTCCGGCCGCAGCGTGACGCCCGCGTTGATGAGTGAAGTGCCGCCCAGACCGCAGCCCGTCACGACGGCCACATCTCCACCCCGGTGCAGCTCGAAGAGGGCCGTGGGGCTTCCCAGGTCCACGCCGCTCTCGGCCTCGAGGTGTATCTGCAGTTCCTTGGCGAAGTCCGCCTCCGTGCGTGGATAGTCGCCCGGCTGCAGCTCCCGTCCCCGCTCCAGGACGCACACCTGACGCCCTGCTCGCGCGAGCCGGCTGGCGGTGATGGCGCCGCCATAGCCCGACCCGATGACGACCACGGAGTAATGGGACTCCAACTCACTCCACCGTGCTGACAGCCTCCGCATCGGCACTCCCAATGGCGACCCCCGCCCTCGCTTCACCACCCTCGAGGTACGGTGCCAACGCCCTGGCACGGCTTCCCGCGAAGGCGGCCGGGGTGACGTCCGCCCGAGCACCCTGGCGCCCGGACCACGACCCCGTCATGAGGACTTCGGACATAGAGGGGGAAGGGCCCGCGGTCAAATCCACGGGGGTGCCTCACTCCAGCTCGGCCGCCTCACCGTCCGCGCGCCTGAGCGCGTTCACCAGCCGGTGCGCCTGTCGCGTGGTCTCCGGCTCGCGGTACTTCGGACTCGCCCGCAGCACCAACTCCACCGCCGTGGGCAGATCCATCAGATGGCCTGGCGACACATACACGGGCTGAACCGCCTTGCGCGTGCGGACCGCCATCCCCACCACCTCTCCCCTGTGAATGATAGGTGACGTCGCGCCTCGCTCTTCGCCCAGCTTGCCGTGTGTCCCGACCAACAGGGACTTGCCACAGCCGATGGAGGGGACGCCGAACAACAACCCGCCATGGCTGGCGATGCCCAACGTGCGCGGGTGCGCGATGCCGTGCCCATCGAAGATGAGCACGTCGGGCCGCACCGTGAGCCGCTCCCAGGCGACCGCCACCACGGGCAGCTCCCGGAAGGACAACAGGCCTGGCACATACGGAAACCCGAGGGTCACCGCCGAGCCCGCCCGCGCCACCGGTGCAAGCGTGGCCGCGTCCAGCACCACGATGCCGCCGAAGCCCGTGTCGTTCCCTTTCTCCGTGGACACATCCGCGCCCGCGATGAGCTCCACTCGCAGACCCGGCGGAGGCCGGAGCACCACCCGGTCCTTGAGTTGACGTTGCAGCGCCACCGCCTCCGTCGGCGAGACATTCCAACGATGCATCTCCGGCTGAAGCTCCATGCGGGGTCCACCTCCTGGTGCGTCTCCAGTCTGTGAACCCGCATGGACTCGGCAACCCGGCACGACACTCGCGAGCGGGGTCTCCGTGGACCATCCAACGTCCTCACCGCCCCGAGGGGCCGAGCGCGTGTCCCCTGTCACACTGCCCTCCGGGTCCGGCCTGGAATGCCGAGGCACCGTGCCTACCGTGCTCGCTCCCAGGCATCGGTGAAGCCGCTCCCACGGACCTCTCCCCGAGCCACGCCTGGGTCATCACAGGGGCCGGCCCACGGGAGCGTCGCATGTTCGGGAGTCACTGATGCGTCGAGTCCTCGCAGGCTGTCTGGCCCTATCCGCGCTGGGAACCACCCTCCCCGCCGCCGCGTCCGAGTGCGGCTACACCGCCGCGGGCTGGAACGCCCCCAACGGCGCGGTGGTGTTCAGTCGGAGTGATGACGGCCCCATCCGCAATGTGATTGATGCCATTGGCGAGTTCCGCACGCACTCCATGCTCTCGCATGGCGCGACAGGAGGCGTCACCCACGCCACCATGAAGGACCCGGAACAGCACTCGTTGCCCACTGTCTGCGGAACACCGCTCAAGGCCGGCCAACTCCAGAACGGCTACCCGGGGCTGGAGCAGATCAATCAGGGCGGCATCTATCATTATCTCTACGACGCGAATGGCCACGGGCCGGACTGGACCGCGTGGCAATTGGGAGACGCGGTGGGCGCGGCGCGCATCGCGGACAGCCTCTGGTTCAACCACCCCTATATCAGTGACGTGTCCCGCGCCGACGGCAGCCAGCTCATCGACCGACCCCTGTGGAACGGGGCGCGCGTGCCGTATTCGTTGTTCCAGTACAGAGACGTGGAGTCGACGCACCAGATTCCCGGCAACGCGGCCAACAACGGGATGATGTGCTCCAGCTTTCTCGCCTACGCCCACAACTACGCGGGCAGAGGCATTGTCACCACGCACACCTATCCGCACGAAGTCGTCGCCAACGCGGCCAACACCATCCACTGGGGCGTGCATGGCCAGTGCAAGTCGTCGCTCGGCTGGTTCGAGAAAGCCGCGCTGACGGTCCTCTGTCCCTTCTCCAACGTATGCACCAACGCCGGCAACCAGGTGGCCAACTGCATGTCAGCCAATCGCTGTGACGTGAGCACCGGCGGCATCTGGAAGGGCGTGCGTGACGACCCCGCCACCACCGCCACCTCCATCAGCCCGGACCGCATCGGCGGCTGGAGCGTGCACCCCTCCACCACCACCCTGTGGGCCAGCGACTACTCGCACCAGCTCCAGTGGAACTCCGGCGGCAACGTCTACGGCTGCTGGCAGTGAGCACCCCCTCCCGCTGAATCAATCGACAGGAGCCCCGGATGAATCCCTCGGAACCGCCCTGGTGGCGCCGACGCCTCACCCTCATGCTCGGTCTCGGAATCGCGGCGCTGGTGGCCGGCGGGCTCCTCTCCCTGGAGTCGCCCGCGCATCCCGAAGCCATTCCGCTCGCCGTGGAGGCCTCACGCCCTCCAGCGGCGTCCGCGCGCACGGCCCCCATCCTGCCCACGGGGATGGTTAGCGCCGTTCGCCCCGCTCCGGAGCGTGCTCCCGCCCCCATCATCGACAGCGTGACGGTGGAGAAGCGGGAGGTCTGCTCCGGCGAAGACAATCTCATCAGCGTCAGGGCTCATTCACCGGATGGCAATGACGCCTATCTCCACACCACCGTCGGCGCGGGCATCGGCATGCGCGTTCCCCTGCGCGTCTGGCGTGAGCCGGATGGGACGTACGAGCTGCCCACCGTGACGGTGTTCGGCAAGGACAACGTCGCCACCACCGTGCAGGTGCCCCGCTACACCGTGAAGGACTGCGAGCCCGAGCGCCTGGTCGAGGTCTTCTCCCGGCGAGCCCCCAACACCGAGGAGGACTTCGAGTTCCTCGCTCGCATCCTCGAGCCACCTCGCCAGGACACCGCTTCACGGGCACCCTTCACGCCCGTGCGCTTCGTCTGGACCTTCGATGACCGGCACACGGTGACGACGAGCACGCCCATGGTGACACAGACCGTGAGCCCCGACGTCACCCAGCCTCCTTCCATGTACAGCCAGCACATGGTGCGGGTGGACGTGTTCGACGCCACGGGCAAGAAGGTGACGGGCCGCTCCTCGCTCCAGCTCCTCGACAACACGTTCGAGAACTTCGACAAGAAGGGCGTCGTCACCGTGCTCGCGGCGGGGATACCGCGCTTCCCCGTGGAGGACGCCGAGGGCGTGGTCCGACAGACCTTCCGCCTGTCCCACCGGTGGAAGGGCTCGGTGAGGCTGGAGCGTGTCACCGCGCTGCGCGCGCGAGCGCCAGAGCCCGATGCCCCGCCCCTGCCCGAGGACACCGAGGAGGTGAGCCTGGGCGTGGACTCCCTTCCCGAAGGCCGGGGCGTGGACGTCTCCGTCGCATTGGACACCCGGACCGAGGCGGACGTGAGGCAAATCACCTATCTGCTGGAAGGCACCACCGTGGATGGACACCCCGCGCGCGGGACCTTCTCCGTGATGCGGCCCCCACCCCGCCCGACGCGAGAGAACAGCACGGCCGTGACGGACCCGCTGCTGCTCGCGAAGGTGAAGCGGGCGCGCGAGCTGCTCGGCCAGCCCTTCGTCACGGACGAGGACCTCTGGCGCCTGGAGCGAGAGGGGCACTTCAAGGACCTCAAGGCCCAGCGCGACACGCCGTGAGCCTCCGCCGTCCACCCCGTGGGAGCGACCACTCCCCTCGGACTGGCGACCGGTGAGCCCGACTCGATGACCTGGGCCCGGGGGGCGTGCTGTCCTCCGGGCCGCCCATGCCTCGCTCCTTCCTCCGAGCCCTGCCTCCGCTGCTGGCCCTGCTGACCGCGAGCCCTGGCGCCGCCGAGACTCCTTCTCACTCGTCCTCGCCCGACCTGAACGTCCCCTCGGGCCAGGCGCTCCAGGCGCTGGAACAGCGCATCCTCGGACGCGGCTGCGAGCCCCAGCTCCTGGGCGATGCGAGCCGGCGATTCTCCGAGGCCCAGCTCCTGTGCGCCGCGCACTTGTCCTTCCTCCTGGTCCAGTTGTCACTGGATGGCGGCGCTCCACCCGAGACGCCCCGGCGCGTGAAGGCCCTGCTCGACAACGCGCTGACGAAGGGCCGCGCGCCCTTCCTCTCCGATGGCGCCGCGCTCGTGGAGAAGCATCACCTGCCGCACAGCGTGCTCTACCGGGGTTATGTGTTGTTGATGCTCGCGGGCATGGAGCGCGCGAGCCTGGCCGACGCGGCGTCCACCGCACTGTTCGATGCCCTGGCCGCGCGGCTCGTGGAGGCCCTCTCGAAGCAACTCCTGCTGCCTTCCTTCGGCAAGTCCGTCTGGCCCTGTGACAGCGCTCCCGCCGCCGCGGGCCTGCTGTTGCACGGGAGGCTGCGCGGCAACGCCGAGTCACTCGCGATGGGAGAGCGCCTCACGGCCCGACTGGTGGAACTCGCCGCCCTGCCCTCGGGCTTTCCCACCAAGATGAACGCCAAGGGCCGGCTCGTCGAGCCCACTCCTCGAGGCACCACGCTGGCGTGGACGGGCGCCTTCCTCGCCATGGGCTCGCACTCCTCCGCCGCCACCTTCACCACTGCGCTGGTGAAGGGCTACTGCGACCGCCCGGGCGGAGAACTGCTTCCCTTCGCCGCCTGTCGGGAGTGGCCCCGAGGCGTGAACGGCCGCCAGGATGCCGCGAGCGGCCCGTTGCTGCACGGCGGCTACTCCGTGGGCGCGAGCGCCCTGGCCATCGCCGCCACCCGCCTCTCTCCAGAGCACCGCGCCTGGCACCAGGACCTGCTCAATGCCGCACGAGAAATGGGCATCCGACCCATGCTCGAAAAGCCACACATGCACCCGCTCGAAACCGCCCTGTATTGGTGGGGGGCCAACGCTCGCCCCTGGTAGGCAATGCCCCCGCATGTCGGCGCACACCCCGGACGTTCAATGACGAACCGCTGTCTCATCCCTGAGGGCTAAATCAGGATTAAGCCGAATTTAAAGTCGATTCGTATCATTCCGCGTAACCCATTGCAGGGGGATGAGACATGAATCGACGGATGACCACGCTGACCCTGGCCATGAGTGGACTGGCGATGCTGGGGGCCTGCTCGAGCAGCCGGCCCGTCTGCAAGGACCCGTCGGCCTCCGCCGCGCTCCGCGCGCCTCCGACGGGGAAGTTCCTCACCGTCAGCAAGAAGATACCGGGCGAGTACGTGGTGGTGCTCAAGACGCCCGAGCCGGGGCTGCAGCCGCTCGCCGTCACCCAGGCCACCCAGGCCCTCACGGAGCAGTACGGTGGCGCCGCGTTCGCGGTGTACGAGCATGCACTGCGCGGCTTCGCCAGCAGGATGAGCGAGGACCAGGCGCGCGCCCTCGCGGAGGACCCCAGGGTCGCCTACGTCCAGGAGAACGGGGTGATGTCCATCCGCGAGAGCCAGCCGAGCCCCACCTGGGGCATCGACCGCGTGGACCAGCGCACGCTGCCGCTCGACAAGCTCTACATGTACAACGCCACCGGGCTGGGGGTGCATGTCTACATCCTCGACACCGGCGTGCGCTTCTCGCACCGCGAGTTCGGCGGCAGGGCCTCTGTCGGGTTCGACGCCATTGGCGACAGCATGAAGGGCAATGATTGCCATGGCCACGGCACGCACGTGGCGGGCACGGCGGCGGGCAGCACGTATGGGCTGGCCAAGAACGCCACCGTGCACTCCGTCCGCGTGCTCGCGTGCAACGGCTCGGGCTCCACGGCCCAGGTCATCGCGGGCATCGACTGGGTGACGAAGAACCACCAGTCCCCGGCCGTGGCGAACATGAGCCTGGGTGGAGATTCCGACCCGGCCATCGACGAAGCAGTCCGCCGCTCCATCGCCTCGGGCGTCACCTACGTGCTCGCCGCGGGCAACGAGTCCGGCGATGCCTGCAGGCACTCTCCGGCCCGGACGGAGGAGGCCATCACCGTGGCCGCCACCGACACCAGCGACAAGCGCACGCCCTTCTCCAACTACGGCGACTGCGTGGATGTCTTCGCGCCCGGCAACAGAATCACCTCGGCCTGGCACTACGGAGACCAGGAGTCGCGCGAGCTGAGCGGCACCTCCATGTCCGCGCCCCACGTGACGGGCGTGGCCGCGCTCTGGCTGGAGCTGAATCCCGACTCCACGCCCGCCATCGTCGCCAGCGCGCTGTTCGAAAACGCCACGCTCGACAAGGTGCGAAGCCCCGGTGAGTGCACCCCCAACCGGATGGCGTACTCGGGCTTCATCGGCGCCGTGCCGGTGCTGCCCACCGTGAGCACCGAGCCCGAGACGTCGCCAGCACCGGTGAGCGGCGAAAGTTCGAAGTAAGCGTCCGGCCGCGAGGACCCCTCCCCCTCGCGGCCCCCGAGGGCCGGACTCCGTCAGCACGACGGAGCCCGGCCTTCGTCTTTTCACGGGCGCCCCTTGCGCCGAGTCAGGACGCCCCGCGCGCTCCCGTCCCGCGAGGTGCCTGGCCGGCCGCCCTTTTCGCGGCCCCTGGCACGCGCGAGGAGGCGCGAGACGACCATGGCGACCCTGAACATCACCTATGACGGCATGTCCGCGGACGTGCCGGTGGAGCTGGACCGGCCGGTGTCGGACTCCGACGTGCGCCGCATCGCCGCGGAGCTGATTCGCGCGGGCGGAGTGCCCGGCCTGCACCTGGCGCACCTGCGCGACGACGTCTTCCAGCACTTCGTCGTGGACCGGTTCCGGGGTGCGCGTGGCGACGAGCGCATCTACCTGCGCCCCAAGGTGCCCTTCGGCGCCCGCTGAGGAGAAGCCATGCGCATCCTCTTCTGCGGTGTGGGCGCCATCGGCTCCCAGGCGGCCGTCCTGTGCCGCAACCTGGAGGCCACCCTGGTCTTCATCGACTTCGACCGGGTGGAGTCCAAGAACCTGCTCGCCCAGGCCTACGTGAAGCCCTCTGTCGGGAAGAACAAGGCCGAGGCCCTCAAGCTCCAGCTCCTCAACCTGCACGGCGTGAAGTCGGAGTCCTTCGGCGTGCGAGTCACCCGCGACAACGTGGCGGCCCTGTGTGGCGGCGCGGACCTGCTGGTGGACTGCTTCGACAACCAGGACAGCCGCCAGCTCCTCGGCGATTTCGCCCGGAGAGCAGGTAAGCCCCTGGTGCACGGCGCGGTGAGCGCGGACGGGACTTTTGGCCTTGTCCGCTGGGACGAGCGCTTCGTCCCGGATGCCGAGGACACCGCCGGGCAGGCCACCTGCGAGGGCGGCGCGCACCTGCCTCTCCTGGGCCTGCTGGCCGCCACCCTCGCCCGCTGCGTGCAGGACTTCGTCAAGCAGGGCATCAGGCGGGACGCACTCGTGAACCTCTCCTCCGTCGTCCCCACCTCGAGTCACTGACGTGATTTGACCAAGACGTCACACCCCACGCCCCACGCGGAGCCTCCCATGGCCCTGGACATCCTCTTCGACATGGAGACGAGCGACCCCGACGACGCGCTCACGCTCTGCCTGTTGGCCACGCACCCCGCCGTCACCCTGAGGGCGGTGACCGTGACGCCGGGCACACTCGCTCAGGTGGGAATGGTGAGACACCTGCTCGCGCGTGCCGGCCGGAGTGACATACCCGTCGGCGCGCGCAATCCAGCAGCGGAGAAGGAGAGCCTCTCGGCTTTCCATACGAAGTGGCTGGGCCCCCTGCCTCCCGCCGCGCCGGATGCCCTGGCGCACGAGGTGCTGGCACTCGCGCTCGGGCGATTTCCCGAGGCGACACTGGTGACGGGCGCGCCGCTCCAGAATCTGCGGCTGCTCCTGGAGCACCATCCGGACCTCCACCTGCGTCGTTGGGTGGCACAGGGCGGCTTCGCGGGTGACAACGTGGTCCCTCCGGAGCACCGGCTGCCCAAGTTCGAGGGCCGGCGCACCTGCCCGACCTTCAACTTCAACGGAGACCCCAAGGGCGCGCTGCTGGCCCTCTCCTCGGACCGAGTGGGTCGACGCGAGCTGGTGTCCAAGAACGTCACCCATGGACTGGCCTATGACGGCGCCTTCCACGAGCGGATGAGGCCCTACGCCTCGGCGACGCCCGGGCTGGCGCTCATCTTCGAGGCCATGGAGCGCTACCTGGCACAGCGGCCCGAAGGAAAGCTCCTGCACGACCCCATCGCCGCATGCGCGGCCATCGACCCGGGAATCGTCACCTGGGCGGAAGTAGAGATGGTGCGCGAGCGCGGAGAGTGGGGAGCCGAGCTGGCGCAAGGCACCCGGACGTTCATCTCGGTGGCCCTGGACCCCGAGCGCTTCTTCCGAACCTTCGTGGGAATCGACGCCGCGACAAATTAATCGCGGCGCTGTCAGGGATGAAAATCAACCGCCGTAGATTCCCCCAGAAAGGAGCGGTGACATGACAACGGCGAAGATGCAGTCGAACGAGACGAAGCGCAGCTATCGACACAACCTCTGGTCCCAGTTCGACGCCGCCTCCTGCTCCTTCTCGAGCACAGGCTCGATTCGCAACGTGGGATTCAGCCACCTTCACGGCCATCCGCCCGTACCCTGCTGACGCTCGCGCTTCGTCACTGACGCGCCAAGCCACGCAGAGGCCGGGCTCCCATCCAGGGGACCCGGCCTTTCGGCTTTCGGGCCTCCAATCCAGGGGACGTAGAGCGTTACGGCAGACGCGCGGGCCTGTAGAGCCCGAGCCCGACAGGGCCTGCTGGGTTCAACTCCCAGCGTCCCCATGCTCCGCACGAGCAGGGCTGCATCATCCAAACCCAGACGTAATTTTCCAGGGGTATAGCTCAAAGGCAGAGCACTCGCTTGATAAGCGGGTGATCCCGGTTCGACTCCGGGTACCCCGACTCCATGTTGGCCGAAGGCGATTGGTGAGCCACCGGGATGTGACCCCGGGGAAGAGGGTTCGATTCCCTCCGGTCAACCTGACAGTCCCAGCTCTCTGACAACTGAATCGTCGTGGTGAATGCACGCCGCCTGCTCACACAGGGGTGGCGGCAAAATGCCTCCGTAGCTCATTGGTAGAGCATCCGCCTCTTAAGCGGACGGCGAGGGTTCGAATCCCTCCGGAGGTACTCGAAGCAGCAGCAACGCGGGTGTCGTCCAGCGGCAGGATGGCGGTTTCCCATACCGTCGACACGGGTTCGAATCCCGTCACCCGCTTCACATGTGTCACTTCCATACCGGAGTCGTCTAATCAGCAGGATGGCGGATTCTGACTCCGCAGGCGCAGGTGCGATTCCTGCCTCCGGTTCTCTCTTCACGCAGCACATTCCCCGGTAGCTCAATGGCAGAGCGCGCGGCTGTTAACCGCGAAGTTGGGGGTTCGAGTCCCTCCCGGGGAGCTTGCAACAGACGCAACTGGCCAGTTCCGCCCGGGGTGGCAACGGTCTGCAAAACCGTTTGGGACGGGTTCGACTCCCGTATTGGCCTCACTTTCATTGCCGACCTGGCGTAGGTGGTCCGCGCGCCCGTCTGAAGAGCGGGAGGACTCGGTTCGATTCCGAGGGTCGGCACTTCGCAGCACGTTTCACTTCATAGGCCGCGCTCCGGGAGCAGCTTGGACTCCAAATCCGAGCGCGCGGGGTTCAACTCCCTGGCGGCCTGCTCGTTTCGCCCCTGTAGCTCAACTGGTAGCAGCACCGGTTTCGTAAACCGGGGGTTGTCGGTTCGAACCCGACCGGGGGCACTTCACGCAACACGCAGTCGTCACATGGGTTCGTGGCTCAATGGGAGAGCACTCGGTTTGCACCCGAGGGGTTCCGGGTTCGAGTCCCGGCGGATCCACTTCATGCCCTTGTAGCTCAGTGGATGAGAGCGCACGGTTCCGAACCGTGAGGTCGCAGGTTCAATCCCTGCCAGGGGCACTCGCTTCAGCCAAAGCCATTCCGCTTCCGTAGCTCAGTGGATTCAGAGCAGGCGCGTCCTAAGCGCGAGGTCGCAGGTTCGAATCCTGCCGGGAGCACACACGTTTCACGTTTTTTCTGCGGGGAGAGGCTGGTGCCTCACCGGGCCTCATAAGCCTGGCCTCCAGGGTTCGACTCCCTGCTCCGCAACTCTTCATGCACGCCGAGCCAGCTGGAGACGGCGACGGTCCCACACACCGTTTTCGCCGGGTTCGATCCCCGGGGCGTGCACTCGTATTTCCGTGGTCTTGCCGGTGTAGCCCAATGGGTAGAGGTGCCAGGTCGAGAACCTGGAGGATGCGGGTTCGACTCCCGCCACCGGCACTGTCGTCGCAGTCCGTAGCCCGCAGTCGCAAGTCAGCAGGACATCCCGAAGTCCGTCCGCGTAGCCCAAACGGGAGAGGCCGCCGGCTCAAACCCGGCACAGTGCGAGTTCGACTCTCGCCGCGGATACAACCGAAAGGCGTTGCGTCATGGAGACGCTGGTTCTCAGTCAGTCCTTCGAGCCCGTCGCGCGGATTCCCTGGCAGCGCGCGGTGATGCTCATCTTCCAGGGCAAGGTCGAGGTGGTCGAGGAGTACGAGGACCGCTTCGTGCGCTCGGTGACGGTGGAGATCCGCATGCCCTCCGTCATTCGTTTCTTCCGCGGGCTGCGCAAGGGCCCCAAGGGCGTGAAGTTCAGCCGGGAGAACGTCTACCTGCGAGACCGCTGCCGCTGCCAGTACTGCGGCCTCAAGGTGTCTCGCGCTGAGGCGACGTATGACCACGTCCTGCCTCGGGCCCAGGGTGGCCGGACGTCCTGGGACAACGTCGTCATCGCGTGTGTGCCCTGCAACCAGAGGAAGGGCAACCGGACTCCGGAGCACGCGAAGATGGCGCTGCGCTGCGCCCCGGTGAAGCCCAAGAAGCTGCCGGACGCGATGCACCTGACGTTCGTCTTCGAGCAGGGCATGCCCATGTCGTGGGCCAAGTTCCTCAGAGACGTGGCGTACTGGCATGGCGAGTTGGAGGCTTGAGGTCCCAGGACGGTGCGCCTGGAGGGGATGAGGAGGTCCGCCAGAGGCGGCCTCCCGCCCATGGACCTCCCCGCGAGCCGGCAGGCGGGTGCGCTGCTGCCGGCGACTTTTCTGGAAGACCGACGCTGGAGGCCGGCGGCCCGTTTCGAAAACGGTGCGGGTGCATGACGCGCTCGGGGTTCGAGTCCCCTGTCTTCCGCTGTGACTTGGAGCATGCGGGCCGGGTGGCCGGCCGCCTGGCTGGAAACCAGGAGAGCCCTTCGGGGCTCGTGGTTCGACTCCACCGTGTTCCGCTCGCTTCACATGTTTGGAAGTTGGACTGGCGATGGCGCCAGGCCCCGCTGCTACCGGGTGCGAGCCGGCCTTCCGGCTTGAGGTTCGAGTCCTCCGACTTCCGCTTCCCTCCGGCCTCGGGCCAGGGGATTCCGGCCGCCCGCCGGGATTGCGCGCTCACCTCGACGGTTCAGCGGTTAGAGTGCGTGCTCCGGCGAGGGGGCGGCTGACGACACATGGCGACGAGGAAGAGCGAGGACCAGGAGCGACTCATCGACCGGGACCTGACCGCGTTGGCCCGAGAGGGTCGGCTGCCGGCCGCGCATGGCGTGGACGCCGCGGTGACGGAGGTTCTGGGCCTGCTGACGCGCGGTGGCAAACACCCGCTGCTGGCGGGAGACCCCGGCGTGGGCAAGAGCGCGCTCGTGCAGGAGGTGGCGCGCCGCATCGCAGAAGGGCGCGTGGACGCGGAGCTGACGCAGTCGCGTCTGGTCGAGGTGTCCGTCGCCAACATCCTCGCGCGAAGCACCCAGCGCCAGGCCGCGGAGAGCTTCGAGGAGCTGCTGGCCCACCTGGCGCGGCACCCTTGTCCCATCGTCTACATCCGGGATTTGCCAGCGGCGCTGGGCGGGCCCCTGGCCCCCGTGGCCGTGCGCGCGCTGCGCACCGGGGGACTGCGCTTCATCTTCGAGACGGAGCCCAAGCGCGTGCAGGAGCTGCTGCGCTCCGACGAGGCGCTGGCGGAGCGGCTGCACCTGCTCCCCCTGCACGAGCCCCCGCTGGAGAAGGCGCGCTGGATACTGGGCCGGGTGGCGGAGGAGCTGGAGCGCGAGCTGCGCCTGCCCATCGACCCGGCCGCGTGCGATTTGGCCCTGCGGCTGTCGTCCAAGTTCCTGCTGGCGCAGCGCATGCCGCGCAAGGCCATCGAGCTCTTGAAGGAGACGGCGGCGGAGGCCGCGAGCGCGGCCAAGGACCATGTCGGTCCCGAGGACGTGCTCACCCGATTCTGTTCCGCCACGCGCCTGCCGCGCTTCGTGGTGGACGACGCGATGCCGTTGGACCTGGAGGAGACGGAGCGCTTCTTCGGGGAGCGGCTGCTCGGCCAGACGGACGCGGTGGGCGCGGTGCTCCGCTCGGTGGCGCTGCTCAAGGCGGGGCTGAACGACCCGCGCCGGCCGCTGGGCGTGTTCCTGTTCGCGGGTCCCACGGGCGTGGGAAAGACGCAGCTCGCGAAGCTGCTGGCGGAGTACCTCTTCGGCTCGGCGGACAGGCTGGTGCGCCTGAACATGGCGGACTACCCCAACGACGGTGACGAGAGCGTGCCCTTCGGCGCGTCCTGGGCCCCGGCGCTGGAGACGCGTCGCGGAGAGCTGAGCGCGCTCCTGGACGGCAAGGTGTTCTCCGTGCTGCTGCTCGACGAGTTCGAGAAGGCCGCGCGCAGCGTGCACGACCGCTTCCTCCAGCTCTTCGACGAGGGCACCTTCGTCAACGGCGCGGGCGAGGTCGTCTCGTGCAACAACACGCTCATCGTCGCCACGTCCAACGTGGGCGCGGAGGTGTACCGGGAGCCCGCCATGGGCTTCGCGGGCACCAAGCGCGCGGACGAGATGGTGTCGGAGGTCGACCGCCGCATCGGCGAGGCCTTCCGCCCCGAGTTCCTCAACCGCTTCGACGCCATCTGTCACTTCCAGCCCCTGTCCAAGGTGGACATCCGCAAAATCGCGCAGCGCGAGGTCGGCCGCGTGCTGGAGCGAGAGGGCATCCGCGCGCGCTCCCTGGACGTGGAGGTGACGCCCGAGGTCGTCGACCGGCTGGTGGAGCGCGGCTACTCGCCCCAGTTCGGCGCGCGCTACCTCCAGCGGGAAATCGAGAAGACGCTCACCGCGGCGCTGGCCGTGGAGATTGCCCGCAAGCCCCTGCCCCCTGGCACCCCCGTGCGCGTGGAAGCACGCCCCGGAGGCAGGGTCATCGCGGTGGCCGAGCCCGCCGCGCCACTGCCCTCGCCCACCGCGCAGCTGCTGTTGCCGTCCGCACGGGCGACGCCGGTGAAGCGGCGGCTGGACCGCAAGTCGCTGCTGGTGGAGATGGACCGGCTGGTGGGCAAGGCCCGCTCGCTGGCGGCCTCCGCTGGGCGGCCGGAGATGGAGGAGCGCCGCACGTCCCTGCTGACGGAGACGCAGGCGCCCAACCTCTGGGACGACCCCACGCACGCGGCGGATGTCATCCGGGCCTTCCGGACAGTCGAGGCCCACCTCAACGAGATGGAGCGACTGGAGGCCGCGTGTCTCTTCGGGCGGCGCCTGGTGCGCGAGGCGAAGAACGAGGTGCAGCTCGCCTCCGCGGCCCGGCAGGTTGAAGACGTCGCGCGCGAGGTACAGATGGCGGAGGCGCTCCACGCCTCCGGCTCCACCACCCTGGACAATGAAGCGCTGGTGGACATCTGCGCGAGCGACTCGGCGGAGACACAGGAGGCGTGGGTGCAGGAATTGGCCACCATGTACCTGGGCTGGGCGCAGCGGCGCGGCTACGAGGCGGTAGCGGTGGCGGAAGCCGACGAGCCGGCCCGCGTCGTGGTGCGCATCGCCGGCCCCGGAGCCTACGGCTTCCTCGCGGGCGAGGCGGGCATGCACCGACGGCTGGAGGACGAGAAGCGCCAGCGCGCCTATGTCCGCGTGCACCGGGGCGGCGCTCTCTCGGAGGAGGAGCTGGAGCTGCTGGAGGTGCTGGGCCGGCCCGTGAAGAGCCATGAGGGCACCTATCTCCAGCGCGTGCGCACCGAGGTGACGGTGAAGGACGAGTCCACCGGCCGGGTGCTGACGCTCACGGGCGCGGGCGAATTGGATGAGCTGAAGGACATCGCCGCTCGCGTGGTGGCCGGACAGGGCGGAAGCACGGACGAGGTGCGGCGCTACTACCTGGGCCGCAGCGCGCGGGTGGAGGACCCTCGCACCGGCGCCGGGACTCCTCGCGTGAAGGACGTGCTGCGCGGCGAGCTGGACGTGTTCATCGCCGCGTGGATTTCGCGCCCGCCGTCGGAGCCCCCGCTGGGGAGCTGAGCCGTCGGGAAAACAGTGAGGGGACGGGCCATCCCGCCCCGTCCCCTCGTCAAGACATCAGCGCGCTACTGGTTGATTTGGAGCGCGATGGCGCGGGAGTTGTTGTCCTCGCGCAGCTCCGTCAGCGACTGGTACGGGTCCACGTAGGCGCCCAGGAAGTAGGCGCCGCCCTGCCCCATCGCATCCATCGGCAACCACGCCGACACGTTCAGCGTCTGCGTGATGCAGTCACCCGGGTTCAGGGCGATGACATTCACGCCCCCCAGCTCACGCTGGTCCGAGTTGGCGTTGCCGCCAGGGCCCGGCATGGAGGGCTCCGGGGAGAGGTTCGCGTCGAGGGACGAGTAGAGCGACACCCAGGCCGGGGGGCTTGCCTGCGTACCCTGGTTGCACACGCGCACCGTCGAGGAGAAGGTGTTCCCCTGGAGGATGGAAGCAGGCCCCGTGAGCGAGGTGACGACGAGGTCCGGCCTCGTCCCCACTCCGATGAGCCCCTTCACGAAGGTGTTGTTGTCCTCGCGAAGCTCCTGCACCCCGCCGCTCGAGTCGACGAGCGCGCCCAGGAAAAAGGCGGTCCCCTGACCACCGGGCGGCACGTACGCGTTGGCGGTCGTGCTGCGCGAGATGCACTGGGCCGCGAGCAGGGACGGCACGGACACCGAGCCAATCATCACCTGGTCCGCCACCGTCGGCGACGTCGACAGGGAGAGCACATCGTCCAGCGACAGGACCACGTCGACGTACGTGGCGGCGCTGGACTGGGTCCCCTGGTTGCACACCGTCACCGTCGTGCTGAAGGACTGTCCCTGCGTCACGCTCGTGGGCGAGGTCATCGCGGTGATGACCAGGTCCGCGCGGCTGCCCACGCCGATGAGCCCCTTCACGAAGCTGTTGTTGTCCTCGCGCAGCTCCTGCACCGACGCCGGGTCATCGACGATGGCGCCCAGGTAGTACGCCCCGTCGCCCTGCGCGTCCGGCGGCAGCCACGCGGTGGCACTCACCGAGCGCGTCGCGCACTGCCCCACCGTCAGCGAAGGGATGCTCACGTTCGCGACCTCGGTCTGGTCTCCCGCGGGATAGCCGGGCCCTGACATCGGCGACAGGACCGCGTCCACCGACAGGAGGAGGCGCGCCTGCGTCGAGGTGCTGGGGGTGGTGCCCTGGTTGCACACCGTCACGCCGGCGGTGAACGGCTGGCTGATGGACGCGCTCGTGGGCGCGGTCATCGCGGTGATGACGAGGTCCGGCCGATTGCCAATGCCGATGGGACCCTTCACGAAGCTGTTGTTGTCCTCACGAAGCTCCTGCACGCTGGCCGGGTCATCGACGATGGCGCCCACGTAGTACGCCCCGTCGTTCCCCTGCGCGTCGGGCGGCAGCCCGGCCCAGGCCGTCGTCGAGCGCGTCGCGCACTGCCCCGGATTCAGCGACGGCAAGGGGACGTATCCCGCCGGAGACTGGTCCGTGGCCGGGGAGCCGCCGGGCCCGTACGGCATCGGCGTCAACACGGTGTCCGTCGACACGTAGATTTGCGCCTGCGTCGAGTAGCTGCTGGTGGTGCCCTGGTTGCACACCGTCACGGCGGCGGTGAAGGACTGACCATTCTGAAGGACTTGCGGCACGTTCAGCGCCGTGACGACAAGGTCCGGCCGGTTGCCCACGCCGATGAGGCCATTCACGAAGACGTTGTTGTCCTCGCGCAGCTCCTGCACGGAGCTCGGGTCATCCACGATGGCCGCCAGATAGTACGCGCCATCCCCCGTCCCATCCGGCGGCGGAGGACTCCCAGCGAACATGCCACTGCGCGTCAGGCACGCTCCGGCATTCAGCGCGGGCACGGGCATGGAGCCCAGCGGCACCTGGTCCAACGGCGGACCGCCAGGGCCAGCCGCCATCGGCGTCAGCGTCGTGTCCGTCGACAGGTAGAGCTGCGCCTGCGTCGAGGGGCTGGACTGGAGGCCCTGGTTGCAGAACGTCACCGTCGCGGCGAAGGACTGGCTGGAGTTGAAACTCGCGGGCCCGGTCATCGCGGTGATGATGAGGTCCGCACGGCTGCCCACGCCGACGAGTCCCTTCACGAAGGCATTGTTGTCCTCGCGAAGCTCCTGCACGGAGGCCGGCTCGTCCGCGATGGCCCCCACGTAGTAGGCCCCTTCTCCCTGCCCATCCATGGGGAAGTTCACCCAGGCACTCGTGCTGCGAGTCGCACACTGCCCCGGGCTCAGCGAGGGCAGGCCAATCATTCCCAACGGAGCCTGGTCCGTCGGCGGGGGTCCGCCAGGGCCAGGGCCGGGGGACATCGGCGTCAGCGTCGTGTCCATCGACAGGTAGAGCTGCGCGTTCGTCGAGGAGCTGCTGGTCGTGCCCTGGTTGCACACCGTCACCGACGCGGTGAAGGACTGACCGGGCGACAGGGTCGGCGGAACGTTCACGTCCGTGACGATGAGGTCCGGCCGGTTGCCCATGCCGACGAGCCCCTTCACGAAGACGTTGTTGTCCTCGCGCAACTCCTGCACGGAGCTGGGGTCGTCCACGATGGCCGCCAGATAGAACGCGGTGGCGTCCGTGGGGAACGGCGGAGGCGAAGCCCAGAGGTTCTCTCCGCGCGTCGCGCACTGACCGGGAGCCAGCCCCGGAATCATGATGTAGCCCATCGGCGACTGGTCACCCGGAGGAGGCCCCATGGGCCCCATGGGCGTCACCGTCGCGTCGATGGAGAGGTACAGCTGGGCCATCGCCGAGGTGCTCTGCGCCGTGCCCTGGTTGCAGACCGTCACGCTGAACGGAGCGGACTGTCCCGAGCTCAGGCTCGCCGGCGACGTCAACGCGGTGACGATGAGGTCCGGACGGTTGCCCACGCCGATGAGGTCCTTCGCATAGGTGTTGTTGTCCTCGCGCAGCTCCTGCACGGAGTTCCCGTCGTCCACGATGCCCCCCAGGTAGAAGGCACCGGGGCTGACGCCCGCGGGAGGCAGCCAGGCCTGGGCGGAACCGGAGCGCGTCACGCACTGCCCCGGGTTCAACAGGGGGACCTGCACCATGCCCACGTCCCGCTGGTCCGTGGGAGGCGCTCCCGGGCCCATCTGCGTCAGCACGGTGTCCAGCGACAGCAGGAGCCGCACGGACGTCGCATTGGCATAGGTCGTCCCCTGGTTGCAGACGCGCGCCTGGACCTCGAAGTTCTGACCATCCGACACACTGGCGGGACCGCGCAGCTCGGTGATGATGAGGTCGGAGCGGTTGCCCACGCCGATGAGGTCCTTCGCATAGGCGTTGTTGTCCTCCCGCAGCTCCTGCACCGACGCCGGGTCATCGACGATGGCGCCCAGGTAGAACGCCCCGGGGCCCGGCGACGCGGGCGGTTGCATCGCGTAGACCGAGACAGTGCGGCGGACACAGGCGCCCGCGTTCAGCGTCGTCTGGGTCTGCACCTCGCCAATCGGCGCCTGGTCCGTGGGAGGAGCGCCCGGGCCGGACGGCGTCAGCACGTTGTCGGTCGACAGGAAGAGCTGCGTGCGGACCGAGGGGACGCTCACGGTGCCCTGGTTGCACACCGTCACCGCCACGGTGAAGTACCCGCCCTGCGGCACGCTGGGAGGGCTCGACAGCTCGGTGATGACGAGGTCCGGCCGGTTGCCCACGCCGATGCGCGTCTGCGCATGGGTGTTGTTGTTCTCGTTCAGCTCCGCCACGGACTGGTTCGCGTCGACGATGGCGCCCAGGAAATAGGCACCGTCACCCTGCGCCGCGGGAGGCAACCAGGACGTACCGGGCACGCGGACGTCCGAGCACTGGCCGGCCGACAGGTCCACCTGGAGCGTCTCCTGGCCCGCCAGGGACTGGTCCGTCGGAGGAGGCATCGTCGTCAGCGGGGACAGTACGTTGTCCACGGACAGCAGCACCGCCACGCGGGAGCCCCGGTACGCGGGGGCCGTGCCCTGGTTGCAGACCGTCACCGTCGTGGTGAACGAACTCCCCGAGATGACACTCGCGGGGCCTCGGACGTCCGTCACCACCAGGTCGGGCCCCGGGTTCAGGGAACTCGACGCCGTCTCCAGTGCGGGTTGCTCCTGTGCGGGCTCTCCACCCGAACAGCCCGTGCCCACACCGACAAACAAGCCCATGACCAGCCACCTCGTGGCGGTCGCGCTCCACTCCAGCCTCTTCATGAAGTCTCCCGTTGCATGGCATGCGGAGCGACACGGCGGACGCCGGGTCGGACTCCAGGCACGCGCCCTAAGTGCGTAGCAGGAAGACTGAAAGTACCGAAGTGCCTGGGAGGTATTGCTCCCAGGGAAGCCTCATGAAGTCTGAAAAGACTCCAGCAAACCCCAGCCGACTCTCGGAGCTTGAGGTTCCATGAAACAAACGGGGCGATGTCGACACCTGAATGTTTCCAAATGTGTCGCGAGACGCATGTCACATCCACCGATGTTTCAAGCGGGTCTCAGCGGACCACGCCGGCCAGGCGCGCGGGCGCGGGCGCGGTGGGCGAGACGGCCACGGCCCTGCCGAGCGTCCCCGCGCTCTGGGGGAAGGGGCCTCGCGCCAGCTCGTGCCCCGCGGGGTCCAGCACCTGCGCATAGACAGTCTTGAAGCCCTTCTTCAGGCCCACCGACTGGTGAGGCTCGCCCTTGCTGTCGGCGACCATGAAGAGCGAGGAGTCGAGTTCAGGGGGCGGCGACTCGCCGTGCCGCTGGAAGAGGTCTCGCATGAGGTCGAGCGACTCCGCGTGGCTCTTGCGAATCTCGCCCTTCGCCATGCCCTTGAAGAGACCCGGGACGTCACGCAGGTCCACGCGGACCACGACGATGGGTTTGACCGCTCGGACGTCGTACACGAACTTGTAGGCGTGCTCCTTCAGCTCCTCCCGGGTGCCCTTGTTGGCATACAGCACCACGGTGGGACGCCCCTTCCCGATGGGGACTTCCTTTCCGAACACGTCCTTCAGCTCGGCGGCATGCGCTGGCAGGACTCCCAGGACGCCCAGCAGACCTACGAGCGCGGCGAACTTCCTCATGTGACGTGTCCTTTCAAAAGACGTTGTGATGGGTGCAACGGCTTCTACGAACACCACCGCCTCCATCCCGAATCCCTGGCGACGTCCACCGGTGGCTCCATGGGACACCCGCTCACCAGGCCACACGACTCCTGCGCGCCCGCTCGGTTGCTCGGCGGCACCGCCTCTGCTATCGCCTTGCCCCGCGCCTCCAGAGGCGCGCGGGGGATGTCCATGATTGAGCGGTTCCGGAAGTTGCCATTCATTGCCACGCTGCTGCTGGGGACGCTCCATGCATCCGCGTTCGCCGCCCAGCCTTTCGAACAGGGCATGGTCACCATCACGTTGGATGACGGATGGTCCACGCAGTACACGAAGGCCCGGCCCGCGCTCAACGCGAGGAACATCCCCGCTACGTATGCCCTCATCACCCAGGCGCTCGCGCAGGGCTGGGGTGGTTACATGAGCATCGCGCAAGCGCAGACACTGGTCGCCGAGGGCAACGGCATCGCCAGCCACACGCTGACCCATCCGGACCTGACCACGCTGTCCGCGCCCGAGCTGGAGTCGGAGCTCGGGGACTCGCGGGACTGGCTGGTGACGAACCTGGGGCTGACGTCGGTGCCCGACTTCGTCATCCCCTATGGGCTCTATGACGCCAACGTGCTCGCGGCCATCCGGCAGCATTACGGCAGCAGCCGCACGGTGAACGCCGGGCGCAACTTCCGCGACACCCTCGTCTACGAGCTGCGGGGCAACGACGTGGCTCGCAACGTGCCGGTGAGCACGGTGCGCGGCTGGATTGACCAGGCGCTCGTGGAGAAGAGCTGGCTCATCCTCGTGTTCCACGAGTTCGTGGACGGCACGCCGACGCGCGACACGCAGTACCGGACGTCGAACTTCACGACCATCCTGAACTACATCCAGACGCGCGGCGCGCGCACCGTGACGCTGTCCCAGGGCCTGGCGCTGATGGACGGCCGCACCGAGCCGGACCCGTCCTCGGGCGTGTCCATCTATGGCGACGCATTGGAGAGCGGTTTCGCGGATTGGAGCTGGGCGGAGCACTCGCTCGAAGAGACGGGCATCGTCCACGCGGGCTCGGCCTCCATCCGCTTCGAGCCGGACACGTGGGCGGGGGTGCTCCTGCATCACTCGGGTGTGGAGGTCGCGGGGTACCAGTCCCTGGAGCTGTGGGTCCATGGCGGCACCGCCGGGGGACAGTCGGTGCGCGTCGTATTGCATGACGGCACCGATGTGCTCGGGACGATGCGGCTGGATGAGGCCCTGGGCGGACCGCTGGTCGCCGGCGAGTGGCGGAAGGTGACGCTGTCGTTCGATGCGATGGGCGCGACGTCGGGCACGCTGCGCGACCTGTACTTCCAGGACGACTCCGGGGATGACCAGGCGGCAGTGTACCTGGACGACATCTCGCTCGTTCCCAGGTGAAGGGATTCGAGGCGGGGCGGAGAGGGATTCCGCTTCGCCGCGCCATATCCAGCTGAACACTTGCGGGCCCAGGTCAATACCTGGCGGGCTTCTTGACGGGGCCCCCTTCTCAGAAACCTGTCACGTGGTGGAACATCCCGGTTCGTGTCCTGCTTCGACGAGAAGACCGCGCGGGCGCTGGCCACCGGAATGCTCTCCGCCGTGGAGGCACAGCGTCTTCGGCGCCACGCGGAGGGCTGCCGTCAGTGCGCGGCGCTCCTGACCCGTGTGACGCCGCCTGGCACGGCCGCTCGTCGAATCACACTCGTGCAAGACGGGGCCACGGACCTGGCCATCCCGCGCCCCACGCTGCTGGGCGATGCGTTGGACCTCGAGTTGCCCACCGAGCCCGTCCGGACCGCCAAGTCCGCGCGCGCTTCCAATGACAGCTCAGCATCGGCCAAGGCGCCTCCGCAGACCTCACACAATCCCGGTGCGCCCGCGGTCTCCGCGGAGGCAGAGCCGCACACGGACGCCTTTGCGCGCCCGCTGACTTCGAGCCCCAGGGCCCCTACCCTGTTGGACCCCGACCTCCATGCGGCATTGGAGTCGAGGCTGCGCGCGGACGGTTCGAGTGAGTTGACGGAGGAGGCGCCTCCGGATGCCGGAACACTGATTGCGCCTCTGCCACGTCGTCCAGGTGAAGCAGGCGCGCAGCAACCCATGTCTGGCGCGGGAGCATCCGCATCGCGGGCTCAACCGGATGTTGGGGCACGTTCGCGCGCGGCCACTCCGCAACCTTCCGCGAGCGCGGCGGGCAAGTCGGGCGCACCGGCCCAGCCTTCGTCCGGTGCGAGCACACCAGCCTCGGCGGCTTCGTCCGGTGCGGCGAGCCCACGCATCAAGACACCCGAGGCGCGTCCCAGCACGACCTCACCACCAGCTCCGCCCGCACCATCCAGCGGAGCGAGTTCGCGCGTACAGCCACCCGCGAGCGCATCCCCACATCCCGCGCCTCAACCATCGTCATCCATCGGTGCGAGCTCGCGCATCCAGCCGCCACAGTCCTCGCCTTCCTCTGCATCGGCCGGCGCCGCGGGCTCACGCGGGCCTCCCGCTGACGTGGGCACCCTGATTGCGCCTCCGCCACAACCACCCGCGGGCGAGGGCACCTGGGCTGCTCCTCCTCCCGCCCCTCCGCTGGGCTCCAGCGTGCGTGTCCCTCCTCCCGCGCAGGGTGCACAGGGGCGCTCACGTCATCCCGACGATGGCGCCGCTCGCAAGGGCGAGGCGAGGGAGACTGCATCGCGCGCCTCGGTGGGGCGCTACCACATCCTCGACAAGCTGGGCTCCGGCGGAATGGGCGTCGTCTACAGCGCCTATGACCCGGACCTCCATCGTCGCGTGGCCATCAAGCTGCTCCACCCGGACGCCAACACCGTGGTCCGCACCGACGGCGCCTCTCGCCTGCTGCGCGAAGCCCAGGCCATGGCCCGCCTCTCCCACCCCAACGTCGTCTCCGTCTACGACGCGGGCACCTTCGCCGGTCGCGTCTTCATCACCATGGAGCTCGTCGAGGGCCTGTCCCTCCGTCACTGGCTTCGCGCCGAACATCGCTCCTGGCGCGAGGTCCTCGACCTCTTCCTTCAGGCGGGCCAAGGACTCGCCGCCGCCCACGCCGCCGGACTCGTCCACCGCGACTTCAAGCCCGCCAACGTGCTCGTCAACCGGGACGGCCGCGCCCAGGTGACGGACTTCGGCCTCGCACGCAACACCACGGACCAGGACGCCATGGAGGAAGGGCGTCCCACCACCCCCTCACGACTCGCGCTGCGCGAGGAGGACCTGCTCGAATCGCCCCTCACCGAGGCCGGCCTCGTCATGGGCACCCCCGCGTACATGCCGCCCGAGCAACACGAGGACGGCCGCACCGATGCGCGCGGCGACCAGTTCAGCTTCTGCGCCTCGCTCTACGAAGCCCTCTACGGCCAGCTCCCCTTCGAAGGGAAACAAGCCACCGCCTACCTCCAGGAGTCCCTCGCAAACCGCGTGCGCCAGCCCCCGCGCGGCAGCCGCGTCCCCGCCTGGCTGTTCCGCGCCGTCACCCGAGGCCTCTCGCCCACGCCCGACGCGCGCTACCCCTCCATGGAGGCCCTGCTGACGGAGCTCGGCAAGGACTCGTCCGTTGCGTGGCGACGCCGGAGCATCCTGGCCGCCGGATTCCTCCTCATCTACGGCTTCATGGGCGTCACCTGGTGGATGGGCAACCGTCGCCACGCCCCGTGTCTGCGCCCCGAGGCTCGACTGGCTGGCATCTGGGATGCCTCGCGCAAGGACACCGTGAGCCGGGCCTTCGCCGCCACGAACAAACCCCAGGCCCCCGAGTTCTTCTCCCGCGTGGCCCAGAGCCTGGACACCTTCGCCCAGGAGTGGGCCGGTATGCACCAGGAGGCCTGCGAGGCCACGCGTGTGCACGGCCATCAGTCGGACGCCGTGCTGTCGCTGCGCATGGCCTGCCTGGAGCGCCGTCGCTCCACGCTGGATGCCGTGGTGGGCGTGCTCGCGCAGACCGACGCGGAGTCCCTCACCACCTCGCTGGACGCGGCCCAGCGCCTGCCCTCCGTCGCCGACTGCGCGAACGTGGACGCGCTGCGCATGGGGCTCCCCGAGTCTCCCGAGCAGCGCCAGCGCGTGGAGAAGATCCGCGCCAGCCTGGACCGCACCACCGCGCTGGTGGACGCCGGTCGCTATGAGCAGGCCAACGGGGAGCTGAAGGCGACACTGGAGCAGGCTCGCGCGCTCGACTACCGCCCCGTTCTCGCGGAGGCCCTGGAGCTGGAAGGCCGGCTCGGACTGGTGCTCGGCGATGAGGCGCGCGCGCAGACGGCACTGCGCGAGGCCCTGCTCACCGCGCAGGCCACGCGCCACGACGAGGTGGCCGCACGCGCCGCCGCGCGACTGGTCACCACCCTGTCCCAGACGCCCGCGTTGGAGGAGTGGAGCATCGCGCAGGCGAAGTCCTGCATCGAGCGCGCGGGTGGCACCCCGGACCTGGAGGCCCTGCTCCAGACGAGCCTCGCGCGCAACGCCTTCCTCCGGGGCCAGTACGCGCAGGCCGCCGAGGCCTTCGGCCGCTCCGCGACGCTGCGAGAGCAGGCCCACGGTGCCGTGCACCTGCTCACGCTCGAGTCCCTGCGCAATCAGGCCGCCTCCCTCTCCCGCACGCCCGAGACGGAGCACACCGCCCGCCTGCTGCGCCGCGTGCTGGAGACGACGAAGGAGGTCATGGGGCCCGACCATCCCCAGACGGCGATGGCCGCCAACGCGGTGGGCTACCACCTGACCGTCAGCCGCCGCTTCGAGGAGGCCATCCCCTTCCTCGAGCAGGCCATCGCGCTGGAGGAGCGGGCGATGGGTGCGAACAGCGCCACGCTCAGCTATCCCCTCAACAATCTCGCCAGCGCATTGGAACCGCTCCGCCGCTATGCCGACGCGCGGAAGCTTCGCGAACGCGCCCTGGCGCTGGACCTCCAGACGCACGGCCCCGCGCATCCGGAGACCGCATCGGATTGGGCGCTGCTGGCGGAGCTGGCCCTGAGCGAGGGCCGCACCCGCGACGCGGTGGACCTGGCCCTGCGCAGCACGAAAGCCTACGAGACCTTCCAGAAGGGGCATCCCGACCAGGCCACGCCGCTCACCACGCTTGGACTCGCCCAGCTCGCCCTGGGCAAGCCGCGCGAGGCTCGCGCCACCCTGGAGCGCGCGCTGACCTTGCGCACCGCCGCGCCCGGCCCGGGAGATGGACTCGCGGCCACCCGCTTCGCCCTGGCCCGCGCCCTGCCCTCCAACGAGGTCTCCCGCGCACGCGCCCTCGCCCAGCAGGCCCTGGGCTTCTACGGCGCGGAGCCCGCCGGCTGGTCCACCGAAGCCCAGCGCGTCAAGACGTGGATGAGCGGGCGCACCACCCCGCCCCCCTG